>NZ_CBFFRJ010000094.1:0-20006 GCF_965644225.1 Phytobacter sp. V91
GATTCGACACCCATATCAAAACCGGTAACTCTCAACCTTTCAAGGTCAAGTGTCAGATCAAGTCGCGACTAATACAAATAAGAAAAGGGAGCCGACGTGCTCCCTTTTATCATGATGGGCTGACAGACCTACTTTTTCCCGGCTTTCGCCAGCTCTCTGACCAGTGGCAGCATAATACGAACCACCTCGCGGCTGCGGCGATCGATTCGGCCCGGTAACGCCTGGTCAATATACTGAATATTATCCAGCTT
The DNA here is from genome assembly GCF_965644225.1 of Phytobacter sp. V91. Taxonomy (NCBI): domain Bacteria; kingdom Pseudomonadati; phylum Pseudomonadota; class Gammaproteobacteria; order Enterobacterales; family Enterobacteriaceae; genus Phytobacter; species Phytobacter sp. V91. The sequence goes on from NZ_CBFFRJ010000094.1 coordinate 252, forward strand.
GATATCATGCCGGCTCACGCCCTCGGGGAAGGCTTTCGATTTTGCCCGTTGCTGAGAGCCATCTTTTTTGCCCAGTAACCAGTTGGTTGCTTCAACGGACAGTACCGGAATTCCGGCATTGTCAAACACCTCTGCATCACTGCAACAGCCGGTGCCTTGCGGGTAATCCGGATTTTTACCTGGGTTCATATTGGCATTGATCCCCAGATTGCGGGCAATCGCCAGCGCCCGATCGCGGGTAAGCTTGCGCACTGAGGCGGGGGTTCTTTTGCCGCTGTTAAAGTAAAGATGATCGCCCACAATCAAATTGTTGAGATTAATCACCAGCAGAGTGTTCTTTTTCTCTTTCTCGCTCATGCGCTTCAGGACGTTCTCCGCCCCAAGGCTTCCTTCTTCCTCGCCGCTGGTGGCAACAAAACGAATACCGTATTCAGTGGGTACCGTTTTTAACTGCTCAGCCAGTTCAAGCATCACGCCGAGGCCCGCCGCATTATCGTCAATACCCTGCAGGTTTAAACCACCAAGATTATGATCGGTATCGGCATCACTGCGCGGCGCATAGGTGTCCAGATGCGCCATAATGATTATCTGCTGTGGACGCTTACCTTCATGGGCGGCGATAACCGTACTGCCGGTGACGTTCTGCCAGTTCTGCTGATTGTTACGGGCAGTCCAGGTGTAGCGGCTGTTAAATTTGCGGATATCACTTTGATAGCCCATCCGGGTGAACTGCTGATGCAGATAATCCGCTGACAGCATCTCCGCAGGTGTACCCGTCATTCGGCCAGGGAAATAGGTGGCGATATGGCGCGCCTGTTCACTTGCGAATTCGCCGGGATGAGGTGCTCGTGCCTGAGCAGGAAGGATAAAGCATACGCCGAGCGCCAGGGCAGCGGTACGGTGGCGCAATGCGGAAAACATAGAGAGTCCTTTATGATGCGAAATTTTACCGCGCCTAGTATGAAACTGTGACCCGGATTACACAATTTCATTTCTGCTTAACGCGGCGAAAAATGAGGGGGTTAAGCACTTTTTGATATGAGCATTTCCGGCGCGTTATTCCTTTGCGGAACTACTCATTCCAATTCGTAATTTCATTCGCTCTAAGCCTCCCCCTATAGTCCCAGTATTACTGGTTGTGAGTGAGTTATTGCCCTGTGGATTACCTGCCTTTATTTGCTGCCGTCAAAGACCGTCCCGTACTGGTGATTGGTGGCGGCGACGTTGCCGCCCGCAAGATTGCTTTTCTGCGTCGGGCGGGGGCTCGCATACTGGTGGTGGCAGAGCAACTGGAACCCTCGTTGCAACAACTGGCCGATGAACAGCAACTTCAGCTGATTGCGCGTACTTTTGATGAATCCCAACTGGATAACGTTTTTCTGGTGATTGCGGCGACCGATGACCCACAGCTTAATCGCCATGTGTTTGATGCGGCAAATGCGCGTCAGCGGCTGGTGAACGTCGTGGATGATCAGCCGCTGTGCTCGTTTATTTTCCCGTCGATTGTTGATCGCTCACCGCTGCTGGTGGCTATCTCATCCGGCGGCAATGCGCCGGTGCTGGCGCGACTGCTGCGCGAAAAAATTGAAGCGCTGCTGCCTGCCAACCTGGGGCGCATGGCCGAGGTGGCCGGGCGCTGGCGTAGCCGTATTAAACCGTTTCGTAAAACCACCGATGAACGTCGCCGTTTCTGGGAAGTGGCCTTTCGCGGTCGCTTTGCCAGCCTGATGGCGGCGGGCAAGGAGCAAGCGGCAGAGCAGGTGCTGGCGGATGAACTGACCAGCCCTGGAAACGCCGCCGGGGAAATTATTCTGGTAGGGGCCGGGCCTGGGGATGCCGGGCTGCTGACCTTACGCGGCTTGCAGGTTATCCAGCAGGCCGACGTGGTGTTTTACGATCATCTGGTCAGCGAAGGCGTGCTGGAGCTGGTACGTCGTGATGCTGAACTGATTAGCGTGGGTAAACGCGCAGGTTCACACGCCGTGGCGCAGCATGACACCAACCGGATGCTGGTTGAAGCCGCACAGGCGGGCAAAACCGTAGTGCGTCTGAAAGGCGGCGACCCCTTTATTTTTGGCCGTGGCGGTGAAGAGCTCCAGGCGGCAGCGGCCGCAGGGATCCCCTTCCAGGTGGTGCCAGGGGTAACGGCGGCATCCGGTGCGACCGCTTACGCCGGTATTCCGCTGACGCACCGTGATTTCGCGCAGAGTGCGACTTTTGTTACCGGTCATTACAAAGCCGACAGAGTCCCCTTTGACTGGTCGCAGCTGGCGCAGAGTCGGCAGACGCTGGCAATCTATATGGGTACCCTGAAAGCGGCAGAAATTGGCCAGCAACTGATTGCTCACGGGCGGGATGCAAACACACCGGTCGCGGTGATTTCTCGCGGCACCCGGGCCGATCAACAGGTCAGGACCGGCACATTACAACAACTTGAGGAACTGGCGAAAGATGCGCCGATGCCCGCCCTGCTAGTGGTTGGCGAAGTCGTGCAACTGCATCGTGAACTCGCCTGGTTTCAACATACGAAAGGCCCGGAGGACTTTGCTGCCTCTGTGGTGAATCTGGCTTAGCCCTGGCGCAACAGGCCTTATTAAGGAACGGTTATGGACCAAAAACGACTCACTCACCTGCGACAACTGGAAGCGGAAAGCATCCATATTATCCGCGAGGTGGCCGCCGAATTCTCCAATCCGGTGATGATGTACTCCATCGGCAAGGATTCCAGCGTGATGCTGCATCTGGCGCGTAAAGCCTTCTATCCGGGCACGCTGCCATTCCCGCTGCTGCACGTGGATACCGGCTGGAAATTCCGTGAGATGTATGAGTTCCGTGACCGCACGGCAAAAGCATACGGCTGCGAGCTGCTGGTGCATAAAAACCCGGAAGGGGTGGCAATGGGCATCAATCCCTTTGTCCACGGCAGCGCCAAACACACTGACATCATGAAAACCGAAGGGCTGAAACAGGCGCTGAACAAGTACGGTTTTGATGCCGCTTTCGGCGGCGCGCGTCGTGATGAAGAGAAGTCCCGTGCCAAAGAGCGTATCTACTCCTTCCGTGACCGCTTCCACCGCTGGGACCCAAAAAACCAGCGTCCGGAGCTGTGGCACAACTACAACGGCCAGATTAACAAAGGCGAAAGCATCCGCGTCTTCCCGCTCTCCAACTGGACCGAGCTGGATATCTGGCAGTACATCTTCCTGGAAAATATCGACATTGTTCCGCTCTATCTGGCCGCAGAGCGTCCGGTGCTGGAACGTGACGGTATGCTGATGATGATTGACGACGACCGCATTGATTTGCAGCCAGGTGAAGTCATTGAGCAGCGGATGGTGCGCTTCCGTACGCTGGGCTGCTGGCCGCTTACCGGTGCAGTGGAGTCCACTGCTGGCACGCTGCCGGAAATTATCGAAGAGATGCTGGTTTCTACCACCAGTGAACGTCAGGGCCGCGTTATTGACCGCGACCAGGCTGGCTCCATGGAGCTGAAAAAACGTCAGGGATACTTCTAAGGAGCCGCCATGAACACCACTATTGCACAACAAATTGCCAACGAAGGCGGCGTCGAAGCGTATCTCCACGCGCAGCAGCACAAAAGTTTGCTGCGTTTTCTGACCTGCGGCAGCGTTGACGACGGGAAAAGCACCCTGATTGGTCGCCTGTTGCACGACACCCGTCAGATTTATGAAGATCAGCTCTCCACCTTGCATAATGACAGTAAGCGTCACGGTACTCAGGGCGAGAAGCTCGACCTGGCGCTGCTGGTGGATGGCCTGCAGGCCGAACGTGAGCAGGGCATCACCATTGATGTGGCGTACCGTTATTTCTCAACCGAGAAACGCAAATTTATCATAGCCGATACTCCCGGCCATGAGCAGTACACCCGTAATATGGCGACCGGCGCGTCCACCTGCGATCTGGCAATTCTGCTGATTGATGCCCGTAAAGGCGTGCTGGATCAGACCCGCCGCCATAGCTTTATCTCCACGCTGCTGGGTATCAAACACCTGGTGGTGGCGGTGAACAAAATGGACCTGGTTGGCTTTAGCGAAGAGACGTTTGACGCGATTCGCCAGGAATACCTGACCTTTGCCGAACAACTGCCGGGCAACCTGGACATCCGCTTTGTACCGCTTTCAGCGCTGGAAGGCGATAACGTTGCTTCTCAGAGCGCCAACATTCCCTGGTACAGCGGCCCAACGCTACTCGAAGTGCTGGAAACCGTTGAGATCCAACGCACCGTTGAAACCCAGCCGATGCGCTTCCCGGTGCAGTATGTGAACCGGCCTAACCTCGATTTTCGTGGTTTCTCCGGCACCCTGGCCTCCGGGGTGGTGAAAGTGGATCAGCGCGTTAAAGTGCTACCGTCGGGTGTTGAGTCGACGATCGCCCGGATTGTGACCTTCGACGGTGATTTACAGGAAGCTTATGCCGGTGAGGCCATCACCCTGGTGCTGAAAGATGAGATCGACATCAGTCGTGGGGATCTGATCCTTGATGCCCAGGAAAGCGTACCTGCGGTGCAAAGCGCGTCGCTGGACGTGGTATGGATGGCGGAACAGTCGCTGGCCGTCGGTCAAAGTTACGACATCAAAATCGCGGGTAAGAAAACCCGCGCCCGCGTGGACGGCATTCAGTACCAGGTCGACATTAACAATCTGACTCAACGTCAGGTAGACAACCTGCCATTAAACGGTATTGGCCTGGTGGATCTGACGTTTGATGAGCCATTGACGCTGGATCCTTATCAGCAGAATCCGGTAACGGGCGGCCTGATCTTTATCGATCGCCTGAGCAACGTGACCGTTGGCGCAGGCATGGTGCGCGAAGTGCATCAGCAGGAAACCACCGTTCCGTCTCAGTTCAGCGCCTTTGAACTGGAGCTGAATCAGCTGGTGCGTAAGCATTTCCCGCACTGGGGTGCCCGTGACCTGCTCGGAGGCAAGTGATGGCGCAGCATGACGAAAACGTCGTCTGGCACGCCCATCCGGTAACGGCTGAGCAGCGCGAAAAACTCCACGGTCACCGTGGGGTTGTGCTGTGGTTTACCGGGCTGTCGGGTTCCGGTAAATCCACGGTCGCAGGCGCGCTGGAAGAGGCGCTGCATAAGCTTGGCGTGAGCACTTATCTGCTCGATGGCGATAACGTGCGCCATGGCCTGTGCAGCGATCTGGGCTTTAGCGATGACGATCGTAAAGAGAATATTCGCCGGGTAGGGGAAGTGGCTCGTCTGATGGTGGATGCCGGTCAGGTGGTGCTGACGGCGTTTATTTCCCCTCACCGGGCGGAGCGTCAGATGGTGCGCGAGCGTCTGGGCGCCGGGCGCTTTATTGAGGTCTTTGTCGATACGCCGCTGGCCATCTGCGAAGCACGCGACCCGAAAGGGCTCTATAAAAAGGCGCGCGCCGGAGAGTTACGCAATTTTACCGGTATCGATGCCGTTTACGAAGCGCCTGAATCGCCAGAAGTTCACCTTGAGGGTCAACAATTGGTAACAAATTTGGTGAGTCAATTATTAGACCTCATGAGACGGGACGATATTATCAGATCCTAAGACAGCACCGGGGATACCCTGATTTACAGGGTATCCAGGTTTTGCCCGCCGGTTAGGCTTTGGGGTCAGATATGCGCAACAGTCAGAACATCACCATTTCAAGGTCGGAGAACTTATCGACCCGCGATGAGACCACCTGGTCCTTTACCGGGGCCATTGTGGGTTTTGTCGCGTGGCTGCTGGCGCTGGCTATCCCGTTTATGTTTTATGGTTCCAACACGCTGTTCTTCTTTTTGTACACCTGGCCTTTTTTCCTCGCACTAATGCCCGTCGCCGTCGTCATCGGTATTGCCCTGCATTCGCTCCTTGATGGAAAGCTCTTTTACAGCGCCATACTGACCATTTTTACTGTTGTCGCCCTCTTTGGCGCGCTGTTTATGTGGCTGATGGGATAAATGCATCCATACTTCAAACCGTAACTCACATTAAGACAATGTGTCCGGAGGGGACAAACCTTCGGTAAGACGGGCAAATATGTTACATTCTGACGCGGTGACGCAGTATCACCCGGCCCCGGTGTGGAGTCTGAGAAAAAGTTATGGGATGATGAGGCCGTTTTTCAGGGGGCAGGATGGGTAAACTAACGCTGCTGTTGCTGGCTTTGTTAGTCTGGCTACAGTATTCGCTGTGGTTCGGCAAAAACGGGCTTCATGACTATGGTCGTGTCAATGAAGACGTTGCAACACAGCAGGCAACTAACGCCAAACTTAAAGCACGCAACGATCAGCTTTTCGCCGAAATTGACGATCTCAATGGCGGGCAGGAAGCTATCGAGGAGCGTGCGCGCAACGAATTAACCATGACCAGACCGGGCGAAACTTTTTATCGTCTGGTGCCGGATGCGTCTAAACGCGCCCAGGGGTCAGTACAGAACACACAAAATAATCGATAAACAACCCCGGGTTACTGACATGGCAGCAATCATTCCGGACGTTTATGCCGTGGTGCCGGCCGCTGGATTTGGCCGCCGCATGCAAACGGAATGTCCCAAACAATATCTTTCTGTTGGCGGTAAAACGATCCTCGAACATACCGTGGCCGCATTACTGGCGCATCCTCGGGTGAAGAAAGTCATTATCGCCGTGAGTCCCGGCGATGTGCGTTTTGCGCAGTTACCCCTTGCTCAGCATCCGGCCATTATGGTGGTCGAAGGTGGCTCTGAGCGTGCCGACTCCGTCCTTGCGGGTCTGAAAGCCGCACAGGGCGCGCAATGGGTGCTGGTGCATGACGCCGCGCGTCCGTGCCTGCACCAGGACGACTTAAACCGCCTGCTGCAATTAAGCGAAACCAGCCGCGTGGGAGGCATTCTTGCCGCCCCGGTGCGTGACACCATGAAGCGTGCAGAGCCCGGTGCGACGGCGATAGCACATACCGTCGAACGTAACGATCTATGGCATGCCCTCACACCCCAATTTTTCCCGCTCGAACTTTTATACGACTGCCTGACCCGGGCCATAAACGAAGGTGCGACCATCACTGATGAAGCATCCGCGCTTGAATATTGCGGGTTCCATCCGCAACTGGTCGCCGGACGGGCGGATAACATCAAGGTCACCCGACCTGAAGATCTACGACTTGCCGAATTTTACCTCACCCATAGTGAACACCAGGAGAGAGCATAATGCGCATTGGACACGGTTTTGACGTACACGCATTTGGCGGCGAAGGCCCAATCATTATTGGCGGCGTCCGTATTCCCTGGGAGAAAGGGCTGCTGGCGCATTCCGATGGCGACGTTGCGTTACATGCTCTGACTGACGCGTTGCTGGGCGCTGCGGCGCTGGGTGATATTGGCAAGCTGTTCCCGGACACCGATCCGGCGTTTAAAGGCGCAGACAGCCGTGAACTGCTGCGTGAAGCCTGGCGTCGTATCCAGGCCAAAGGATTTTCCCTTGGCAATGTCGATGTGACTATCATCGCCCAGGCACCGAAAATGCTGCCGCATATTCCTCAGATGCGTGTGTTTATCGCCGAGGATCTCGGCTGTCATATGGATGACGTGAACGTGAAAGCGACCACCACCGAGAAGCTGGGCTTTACCGGGCGCGGTGAGGGAATTGCCTGTGAAGCCGTGGCGCTGCTGCACCGGGTGGCGAAATGACGGATTTTGAACAACTGACGTACCTGCACGGCAAACCTGCCGGTAAGGGTGTGCTGAAAGCCGAACCGCAGGATTTTGTTGTTACCGAAGATCTCGGTTTCGAACCTGATGGTGAAGGCGAACATATTCTGGTGCGGATTCTGAAAACGGGCTGCAATACCCGCTTTGTTGCTGACGCGCTGGCAAAATTTCTTAAAATACCCGCTCGCGAAGTCAGTTTTGCCGGGCAGAAAGATAAGCATGCTGTCACCGAGCAGTGGCTGTGCGCACGCGTGCCGGGTAAAGAATTGCCGGATCTGAGCCACTTCCAGCTTGAAGGTTGCAAAGTGCTGGAGTACGCACGGCATAAGCGTAAGCTGCGTTTAGGCGCCCTGAAAGGCAATGCTTTTACCCTGGTGCTACGCGGCATTAGCCATCGGGATGATGTTGAGGCCCGTTTACTGGCGATCAACGAACAGGGCGTGCCGAACTATTTTGGCGCCCAGCGTTTTGGTCTTGGCGGCAGCAACTTACTGGGGGCGATGCGCTGGGCGCAAAGTGACGCCCCGGTTCGCGATCGTAATAAACGCAGTTTTTGGTTGTCGGCAGCCCGAAGTGCATTGTTTAATCAAATCGTTAATGAACGTTTGAAAAAACCAGACTTTAATCAAGTTGTTGCTGGCGATGCGCTACAATTAGCGGGGCGCGGAAGCTGGTTTGTGGCCACCGCGGAAGAGCTTACGGAGTTGCAGGCGCGGGTTGATGCAAAAGCATTGATGATAACGGCTGCATTACCGGGCTGTGGTGAGTGGGGCCCGCAGGGCGAGGCGTTGGCCTTCGAGCAGGCAGCGGTGGCAGAGGCGACTGATTTACAGAATTTGCTGGTGCGTGAAAAGGTGGAAGCGGCGCGTCGCGCGATGCGCCTTTTCCCGCAACAGATGAGCTGGAACTGGTGGAATGACGAAACCGTAGAGCTGCGTTTCTGGCTTCCTGCCGGGAGCTTTGCCACCAGTGTGGTAAGGGAAATTATCAATACATCGGGTGATTATGCGAATATTGCTGAGTAATGATGACGGGATCCACGCGCCGGGTATTCAGACGCTGGCAAAAGCACTGCGGGAATTTACTGATGTGCAGGTCGTTGCTCCCGATCGTAATCGCTGCGGCGCGTCTAACTCACTGACGCTGGAATCTTCCCTTCGCACTTTCACCCATGAAAATGGCGATATTGCCGTACAGATGGGCACGCCGACCGACTGCGTGTTTCTGGGCGTGAATGCGCTGATGCGCCCGCGCCCGGATGTGGTGGTTTCAGGCATTAATGCCGGGCCAAATCTGGGTGACGACGTTATCTATTCCGGCACTGTCGCTGCGGCGATGGAAGGGCGTCACCTCGGGTTTCCGGCGCTGGCTGTCTCGCTAAACGGCCATCAGCATTACGACACCGCTGCTGCGGTGACCTGCACCATTTTGCGTGGGCTGTCGCGCGAGCCGCTGCGCACCGGACGTATTTTGAATATTAACGTGCCGGATCTGCCTCTTAGCGAAATCAAAGGGATCCGCGTTACCCGCTGCGGCAGTCGCCATCCAGCGGATCAGGTGATCCCTCAGCAGGATCCTCGCGGGAATACCCTCTACTGGATTGGCCCGCCGGGCGAGAAATGCGATGCCGGGCCGGATACCGATTTTGCCGCCATTGATGCAGGCTATGTCTCAGTGACTCCTTTGCAGGTGGATCTCACCGCCTACAATGCACACGACGTGCTGACGAACTGGCTGGATCGTGCCGGGGTAAGCTCGCAATGGTGAATAAACGGGTACAAACGCTGCTCAATCAATTACGTGCGCAAGGTATTGCGGATGAACAGGTGCTGGATGCACTCTCACTGGTGCCCCGTGAGAAATTTATTGATGAAGCGTTTGAACACAAAGCCTGGGAAAACGTGGCCTTGCCTATTGGTCAGGGGCAAACCATTTCCCAGCCGTATATGGTGGCAAGAATGACGGCATTGCTGGAGCTGACGCCGCAGTCAAAAGTACTGGAAATTGGCACCGGCTCTGGTTATCAGACCGCCATTCTGGCGCACCTGGTGCAACACGTTTTTACCGTTGAGCGCATCAAAGGTTTGCAGTGGCAGGCCAGGCGTCGCCTCAAACAACTTGATTTACACAATGTTTCAACACGTCATGGTGATGGCTGGCAGGGTTGGCAGGCTCGCGCCCCGTTTGATGCCATCATTGTGACGGCTGCGCCGCAGGAAATTCCGACGGCGCTGATGTCGCAACTGGATGACGGCGGCATTCTCGTTTTACCCGTGGGCGATGAACATCAGCAATTGAAGCGCGTTCGTCGGCGGGGTGACGAATTTATCATCGATACCGTGGAAGCGGTGCGCTTTGTGCCCCTTGTAAAGGGTGAACTGGCCTGAGAAACAGATTTTTCCTGATGCTTTAATGCTGTTTCAGTGTAGGGTGAGCAAATTTGCGCATCGCCGTTTGCGGTGTTTAAGTTATTGGTAACTAATAAATTCCTGGGGGATAAATGAGCACGGGAAGCCCTAAATTCACCGTACGTCGCGTTGCGGCACTGTCACTGGTTTCACTCTGGCTGGCAGGCTGCACAAGCTCTAATAATGCACCAGCTCCAGTGAGTTCCGTGGGCGGTAACGCCAGTTCCAGTACCAACTCCGGAATGTTGATCACGCCACCACCTAAAATCGGCGTCCAGACTCAGCCGCAAATACAATCGGTGCAGCGCCCGAGCGTGCAATCGACGCAAATTCAGCCCGTCGCCCAGCAGCCTGTAGAGACGATGAATGGCCGTATTGTTTACAACCGCCAGTACGGGAACATTCCGAAAGGTAGCTATACCGGCGGCAGTACCTATACCGTTAAGCGTGGCGACACACTGTTTTATATTGCCTGGATAACCGGCAACGATTTCCGCGATCTGGCGCAGCGTAACAACGTTGCAGCCCCGTATGGCCTGGAGGTGGGACAAACGTTACAGGTTGGTAATGCATCAGGTTCGTCAATAACTGGTGGGAATGCAATTACCCAGGCGGATGCTTCTGCTCAAGGAATCATCACAAAACCCGCACAAAATTCCACCGTAGTTGTTGCGTCGAAACCAACAATTACGTATTCTGAGGATTCAGGTGAACAAAGTGCTAAAAAAATGTTGCCGAACAATAAGCCTGCGACACCAGTCACAGCGCCTGTTACGGCCCCATCAGTCAGCACAACCGAACCGATTGCCAGCAGTACTTCAACCAGCGCACCGATATCATCCTGGCGCTGGCCCACTGAGGGCAAAGTTATCGATACCTTCTCTGCAACCGAAGGTGGCAATAAAGGCATCGATATTTCTGGTAGCAAAGGACAGGCAATTGTCGCGACCGCAGATGGACGCGTAGTTTATGCCGGTAATGCGCTACGCGGTTACGGTAATCTTATTATCATCAAACACAACGATGATTACCTGAGTGCCTACGCCCATAACGATACGATGCTGGTCCGGGAACAACAAGAAATCAAGGCGGGGCAGAAAATAGCTACCATGGGTAGTACCGGAACCAGTTCTACACGCTTGCATTTTGAAATTCGTTACAAGGGGAAATCCGTAAACCCGCTGCGTTATTTACCGCAGCGATAATTCGGCAAAGTATTTGAACCTTCTCTCTTTTTTAGTCGTTGCAGCGCGCGCAAGCTGCTGCAACGGGTAAATCAGGGAAAGCTTCAGCTGCTTTGTCCAGGGATCACGGGTAGGAGCCACCTTATGACTCAGAATACGCTGAAAGTTCATGAATTAAATGAAGATGCGGAATTTGATGAAAACGGAGCAGAGGTTTTTGACGAAAAAGCCTTAAATGAAGAGGAACCCAGTGATAACGACCTGGCCGAAGAGGAGTTGTTATCTCAGGGGGCAACCCAGCGTGTGCTGGATGCGACTCAGCTTTATTTAGGGGAAATTGGTTATTCCCCACTGCTTACGGCCGAAGAAGAAGTCTATTTTGCACGTCGCGCATTACGTGGTGACGTCGCATCTCGCCGTCGCATGATTGAAAGTAACCTGCGTCTGGTTGTAAAAATTGCCCGCCGATACAGCAACCGTGGCCTTGCGCTGTTAGACCTGATTGAAGAAGGTAATCTGGGTCTGATCCGCGCGGTTGAGAAATTTGACCCTGAACGTGGGTTCCGTTTTTCAACTTATGCGACCTGGTGGATCCGTCAAACGATTGAACGGGCGATCATGAACCAAACCCGTACCATTCGTCTGCCGATCCACATTGTTAAAGAGCTGAACGTCTATCTGCGTACCGCCCGTGAGCTGGCCCATAAACTGGACCACGAACCGAGCGCGGAAGAGATTGCTGACAGGCTCGATAAACCGGTCGATGACGTCAGCCGCATGTTACGTCTCAACGAACGTATCACTTCAGTTGATACCCCGTTGGGCGGTGATTCGGAAAAAGCGCTGCTGGATATCCTGGCGGACGAAAAAGAGAACGGCCCGGAAGACACCACCCAGGACGATGATATGAAACAGAGTATCGTCAAATGGTTGTTTGAACTTAACGCCAAACAGCGTGAAGTGCTGGCTCGTCGTTTCGGTCTGCTCGGCTACGAAGCCGCTACGCTTGAAGATGTGGGTCGTGAAATCGGTCTGACACGCGAACGTGTGCGTCAGATTCAGGTTGAAGGTCTGCGTCGCCTGCGTGAAATCCTGCAAGCGCAGGGGCTGAATATCGAAGCGCTGTTCCGCGAATAAGCATCTGAACATCAAAAGGCCGGTCAATATCATGACCGGCTTTTTTTTGTCCTTTTTTCGCCACGACTAACGTTTATCTGCTGCCAGCAGCGGTGGAATACTGGGCACCATCGGCGCGTCATCCATATCCTTCTGCGTCATGCGAAACGCTTGCGGGTAATGCTCGCGACTGGTGCGGCGCAGCGGCTCGGTATTTCGCCAGGTGTACAGGCAATGCTGGCACTGGTACACCGTCCAGACATCTTTCACTGGCGAGGTCGCCATCACTTCAATATGCTCATCGGCACAACGTGGACAAATCATTTTCCCTCTCCTTATTTACGTGCGGCCAGCATTGCGGTCAGTTTTTCAGCCCAGGCTTTTGTTTCAGGCAGATCCTGTACCGGCTGGCTGTAGTGGCCGCGTGTGTCCGGAGCGACCGGTGTGGTGGCATCAATAATCAGTTTGTCAGTGATCCCGGCAGGGCTTGAGCCTGGGTCGAGTTCCAGTACTGACATGTTTGGCAATTGCACCAGGTCGCCAGCCGGGTTCACTTTCGATGACAGTGCCCACATCACCTGCGGCAGGTTAAACGGGTCGACATCTTCATCCACCATAATCACCATTTTCACGTAGCCTAAACCGTGCGGCGTGGTCATGGCGCGCAGGCCAACCGCGCGGGCAAAACCGCCGTAACGTTTTTTGGTGGAGATAATCGCCAGCAGTCCGTGGGTGTACATCGCGTTCACCGCCTGCACTTCCGGGAATTCCGCTTTCAGCTGCTGATAGAGCGGTACGCAGGTGGCCGGGCCAATCAGATAATCAATTTCGGTCCACGGCATACCGAGATAGAGTGACTCGAAAATCGGCTTGCTGCGCCAGGACACTTTATCAATGCGCACTACCGTCATATTACGTCCGCCGGAGTAGTGCCCGGTAAATTCACCAAATGGCCCTTCAATTTCACGTTTACGACTTTCAATCACCCCTTCCAGAATCACTTCCGATCCCCAGGGCACATCAAAGCCGGTCAGCGGTGCGGTAGCAATGGGATAGGGGCTTTCACGTAGCGCGCCCGCCATTTCATATTCGGACTGATCGTACTTAAGTGGTGTCCCCCCCATCAGGGTGATGATTGGATCGTTGCCCAGCGTAATGGCAATCGGCAGATCTTCGCCGCGCTCTTCGGCTTTATGCAGATGTATCGCGATGTCGTGCATGGGGACAGGTTGCAGGCCCAGTTTGCGTTTGCCTTTAACTTCCATACGGTAAATGCCGACGTTCTGTTTACCGAAGTGGTCAGGATCGAGCGGATCGCGGGAGACCACGCAGGCCTTATCCAGGTAGAAGCCGCCGTCACCATCGTTCAGACGAAACAAAGGTAAAATATCGAACAGATTAATGGCATCGCCATCGGCGGTATTTTCTGCCCAGGCAGGGTTAGCGCGACGTTCCGGCGTGACCGGGAATTTATCCCAGCGACGAATAAATTCATCAATTTGACTCTTCACCGGCGTATTCGGCGGCAGTCCCATCGAGATGGCATGATTCTGCCAGGAGCCAATGGTGTTCATCACCACGCGGGCATCAGTAAAGCCGCGAATATTATCAAACCAGAGGGCGGGCGCGCCTTCGCCGATGCGGCCGGTGGCATTGGCTGCGGCGGCCAGATCCGGCTCGGCGTTAACCTCTTCACTGATTTTCAGCAATTGCCCCTGGTCGTCGAGCATTTGCAGGAAGCTGCGTAAATCATCAAAAGCCATAGTCTTTCTCCTGTGAAAAATTCGGGGCAGCCCGCAGACCTTCCCAGCGTCGCGCGTTGGGGTGCTCAAGACCAAACTGGTCCAGTACGCGTGTCACAATGTGTTGGGTAATGTCATCAACGGTTTGCGGATGGTTGTAATACGCGGGCATCGGGGGAACCATCGCCACGCCCAGGCGCGACAGCGCCAGCATGTTTTCCAGATGAAGAGGGCTGAGCGGGGTTTCTCTGGGGACGAGCACCAGTTTTCGCCCCTCTTTGAGCACCACATCAGCGGCGCGTCCCACCAGCCCTTCGGCATAACCAGCACGAATGCCCGCCAGGGTTTTCATGCTACAGGGGATAATAATCATGCCGTCGGTACGAAAAGATCCGGATGAAATAGTGGCCGCCTGATCTGCCGGGCTATGGCAGACGTCTGCCAGCGCTGCCACGTCACGGGCGCTGTAAGGTGTTTCCAGTTCAATGGTGGTTTTCGCCCATTTCGACATCACCAGATGTGTTTCCACCTCCGGCATATCGCGCAGGGCTTGTAGCAGCGCAACGCCCAGCGGCGCTCCCGTTGCGCCCGTCATGCCGATTATCAGTCTCATTCCTCACCTTGAAATTTGTTCGTGTACGAATGTTTGTGAAAAACTTACGCTTGTTGGAAAGCACTGACAATATCGTTCGTGTGCGGTCGCACTTTTTGTTAAAAACTGAGCGATTAAAAAGCCTCGCGTTAATCGCTATCATAGAAGGGCGATTTTGTTACGGAGCACCCATGGAGTTAAGAAACGAAGCCTTTCACCTGCTGCGCCAGCTGTTTCAACAGCATACGGCGCGCTGGCAGCAAGCATTACCGGAACTGACCAAGCCGCAATATGCGGTCATGCGTTCCATTGCAGAAAATTCCGGTATTGAGCAGGTTGCGCTGACGGAAGTATCTGTCAGTACCAAAGCGACGCTGGCGGAAATGCTGAGCCGTATGGAAGCCCGTGGACTGGTGAGGCGAGAGCAGGATCCGGCAGATAAGCGGCGGCGTTTTTTATTTCTGACCCCGGAAGGCGAAGCGCTACTGACCGGCAGTGTGCCGCTCGGAAACCGGGTTGATGACGAGTTTCTGGGGCGACTCAGTGCTGATGAGCGCCAGCAGTTTACGGCGCTTATCCGCAAGATGCTGCGTTAAATCGCACGCGGAAAAAACAAACCGCCCGCAACAGGCGGTTTGTCAGTCAATCGGGGGAATTAATTCAGGGTATATTCCAGCGAGATTTCGGCATTCAACACTTTGGACACCGGGCAGCCCGCTTTTGCTTTCTGAATGGCTTCGTCAAATTTGGCAGCATCCGCACCCGGCACTTTCACCGCGCTTTTGAGGGCGATTTTGGTGATCGCAAAGCCGCCGTCCACCTGATCCAGCGTCACGGTGGCGCTGGTATCAATGCTGTCTGCCGTGTAACCGACTTCACCCAAAATCAGAGACAGCGCCATGGAGAAGCACGCTGCATGCGCCGCGCCAATCAGTTCTTCCGGATTGGTACCCTGCACGCCTTCGAAGCGGGTATTAAAGCCATAAGGCAGTTGCTTGAGCGCTCCGCTCTCGGTTGAAACCGTTCCTTTTCCGTGTTTAAGGTCGCCTGCCCAGTGAGCCTGTCCTGTCTTGTGAATCGCCATTGCATTGTTCCTTTTGATCATTGAGAGAGATAAATCGGGACAAGTAAAAAGTATAGAAGCCGAAAACAGGCTTGCCTGACATTGGGGGAATTTATTCGGGGAAAGCAAAAAGAGAAGACCCGCAGGTGGCTGCGGGTCTGAAGGTTACTAGCGTAATTTTTTCAGCCGATAGAGCCATTCCAGCGCCTGGCGTGGCGTCAGCGAATCCGGATCGAGCGTGTCCAGCGCTTCTAATGCCGGGCTGGCTTCTTCCGGCGCAGCCAGCAGCGACATCTGCGTACCGTCAATCTGCGTTGCGCCAGCGCTCGGGGATAAGCTTTCCAGCTCGCGCAGTTTGCCCCGCGCACGCTTAATCACCTCTTTTGGTACGCCTGCCAGGGCGGCAACGGCGAGGCCATAGCTTTTGCTGGCCGCGCCATCCTGGACGCTGTGCATAAAGGCGATGGTATCGCCATGCTCCAGAGCATCAAGGTGAACGTTAGCCACACCTTCCATTTTTTCCGGCAGTTGCGTCAGCTCGAAATAGTGGGTGGCGAACAGGGTCAACGCTTTGATTTTGTTCGCTAGGTTCTCGGCGCAGGCCCAGGCCAGCGACAGACCATCGTAGGTCGAGGTGCCGCGGCCAATCTCATCCATCAACACCAGACTGTACTCGGTGGCGTTATGCAGAATATTGGCCGTCTCGGTCATTTCCACCATAAAGGTTGAACGTCCGCTGGCCAGATCATCTGCGGCGCCTACGCGGGTGAAGATGCGATCGATCGGGCCGATGTCCACTTTCTGTGCCGGTACATAGCTGCCGATATAGGCCAGCAGCGTAATCAGCGCGGTCTGGCGCATATAGGTACTTTTACCGCCCATATTCGGACCGGTAATGATCAACATTCGGCGTTGCGGCGAGAGGCTCAGCGGGTTGGCAATAAACGGCTCTTTCAGCACCTGCTCCACCACCGGATGACGCCCTTCGACAATGCGAATTCCCGGTTTATCGCTAAAGGTCGGGCAGCAATAGTTCAGCGTATCCGCACGCTCTGCGAGGTTCACCAGCACATCCAGCTCTGCCAGAGCGGTGGCGCTCTGTTGCAGGTCTGCCAGATGGGGAAGCAGCAGATCAAACAGCTCCTCGTAGAGTTGCTTTTCCAGCGCCAGCGCTTTGCCCTTTGAGGTAAGGACTTTGTCTTCGTACTCTTTTAATTCCGGAATAATGTAGCGTTCGGCATTCTTCAGGGTCTGGCGGCGAACATAGTGGATCGGCGCAAGATGGCTCTGCCCGCGGCTGATCTGGATGTAGTAGCCGTGGACGCCGTTAAAGCCGACTTTGAGCGTATCCAGCCCCAGCTTTTCACGTTCGCGGATCTCCAGCCTGTCGAGATAATCCGTCGCACCGTCTGCCAGTCCGCGCCATTCATCAAGTTCCGCGTTATAGCCCGGCGCAATCACCCCGCCATCGCGCACCAGTACCGGCGGCGCATCAATAATGGCGTGTTCGAGGAGTTCGCGAAGCTCAGTGAACTCGCCCATTTTTTCCCGCAGCTGTTGCACCGGGGCGCTGTCGACGCCTGCCAGCAGGGCGCGCAGTTCCGGCAGTTGCTGGAATGCATAGCGCATACGCGCCAGATCGCGCGGGCGGGCAGTACGCAGCGCAAGGCGTGCCAGAATACGCTCCAGGTCGCCGACCTGGCGCAGAACCGGTTGCAGTTCACCGGCGCTTTCCTGCAGGGCGCCAATGGTTTGCTGGCGTTCAAGCAAGGTTTTGCTGTCGCGCACCGGCATATGCAGCCAGCGTTTCAGCATGCGGCTGCCCATCGGCGTGACGGTGCAGTCGAGCACGGAGGAGAGGGGGTTTTCGATACCGCCTGCCAGGTTTTGGGTAATCTCCAGATTACGCCGCGTGGCGGCATCCATAATGATGCTGTCCTGCTGACGTTCCATCGTAATGGAACGAATATGGGGCAGGGAGGTGCGCTGGGTGTCTTTGACATACTGCAACAGACAGCCTGCGGCACACAGGCCACGAGGGGCATTTTCAACACCAAAGCCCACCAGGTCGCGGGTGCCAAACTGGAGATTCAGCTGCTGGCGCGCGGTATCAATTTCAAACTCCCACAGCGGGCGACGACGCAGGCCACGGCGGCCTTCCGTCAGGCTCGTTTCGGCAAAGTCTTCCGCGTAAAGCAGTTCCGCCGGGTTGGTGCGTTGCAGCTCCGCGGCCATGGTTTCGCGGTCCGCAGGTTCGCTGACGCGAAAACGCCCGGAGCTGATATCCAGGGTGGCGTAGCCAAAGCCTTTGCTGTCCTGCCAGATGGCGGCGAGTAAGTTGTCCTGACGCTCCTGCAGCAGGGCTTCATCACTGATGGTGCCGGGGGTGACGATGCGCACCACTTTGCGTTCCACCGGGCCTTTGCTGGTGGCCGGATCGCCGATTTGTTCACAAATCGCCACCGATTCACCCAGATTGACCAGCTTCGCCAGGTAGTTTTCAACCGCATGGTGAGGAATGCCCGCCATCGGGATGGGTTCTCCCGCTGAAGCTCCACGTTTGGTGAGCGAGATATCCATCAGCTGAGATGCGCGTTTCGCATCGTCATAAAACAGTTCGTAAAAATCGCCCATCCGGTAAAACAGCAGGATATCCGGATGCTGAGCTTTCAGCTTCAGGTACTGCTGCATCATGGGGGTGTGGCTAGAGAAGTCCTTATCAAATGACTCATTCATATTGATTTTACTCGTTTTTTAAGTCTCTCAAGTGCTCATGTGGCCCCAGGTAAAACCCCTTTAAACCCACATAAACCCATAAATTTGTAGCTCACTTGTAGCCTGGAACGTGGTAAGTTACCTTCTAATCATTTTTGGGCTACAAACAGTGGTGATACTTTGAAAACAACTCTCAGCCAGTCCTTTATTATCAACAAGTTAAGTATCAATGTTAAACCTGCACTTAGTAGCTCAGGAAAAGTTGTTTTCGAAGCTAACTCCGACCAAAAACCTTACATAGTCTTTGATGATCACAGGGAAGCCCCAGTGGGATTCGGAGTTAAGGTAAGTTTGACGAAAAAAACGTATGTAATCCAGAGAAGAGTGTCTTCTGGTGACCGTAGTTTGAGTGAGGGTAAGAAACCCAGTTCTGTATTAAAAGTGAAAGTAGGGAATGTGTCTGATTTTCCGAACATTGATCAAGCTCGTGAAGCTGCCCGACAGTTAGTTCAGACAATGATCATCACTAAAAGAAACCCTAATAAAATCAAGAGGGAATTAGACACAGCAGAACTCACTATCAGTGAAGTGTTTGCTCAATACAGAAATCATTTAATGGGTAGATCTAAACCAGCTAAACCGAATACTTTGGCTGTACTTGATAAAGCAGAGAACCGTTTGAAGGAGTGGTCAGGACTTCGAGTGAAGGATTTAACTGGTAATGAAATTCTTCGTAAGTTTGATGAAATTGCTTCAAGAGCAAGGACAGCTTCTGAGCAAACATTTCGATGGGTAAATGTTGCTGTCAGACATGCTATTGAGATTGAAGCAAGTAATGCACAGACTCAACAAAGACAACCATCACTGTCATACAATCCATTTTCAATCCTAAAAGTGCAGAAAAAATTTAGGACCCGATCAGAACTGGAAGACAGCTACAAAGCGAAAGGTGTCCGAAATCCGCTTTCGCCAAAAGATACTCTTGGACGATTTTTAACAGCATTACATAACAAAAGAAGTTTCAATCGTTTAGGCTGTGATTACCTGCTGTTGACGGTTCTCTTAGGTGCCAGGAAAGAAGAAACAGCTTCTCTGTGCTGGCGAGAGTCTCTTACAAAGGAAGAAGCTAAAACGACAAGCTATGTAGATCTTGAAAATCGGCTCATTCGATTCTACGACACTAAGGAAGGTGCGATTTAATCGGTGGGGTTCAGTGGAGTCCTTATCTGTATTAGCCTTACCTTAGCTGAGCTGTA
>NZ_CBFFRJ010000095.1:0-19920 GCF_965644225.1 Phytobacter sp. V91
AAAGTGCGGGCATCGTGAAAAATCTATGGCAAAGAAAGCCTTATGTTCTCATAACTGACGATTAAATCGCACCTTCCAAAAATCAGGTCAAAAGGTGCGCTGAGTGTGGGTAAAACATCAAGCGCGGCACCAACATGAAGCTCAACGCAGTGAGCCAGCCCCGCACTCTCTATATTCTGCCGAGCAACCCCAGCGTGATGCTTATTAAATTCTATGGTTGTCACGCTGCCATTCAGTGGCAAAGCCTGAGCCATACATATTGTGCTGTAGCCTCCCAGCGTTCCAATTTCAAGCACGCGAACCGCACCTGTCATCTGAATAAGGATCGCCAGCATTTTCCCCTGTAAGGCAGAGACATCATGCGCGGGAAGCCCCTGTACTGCGTTATTGGCAAGCGCGCTTTTCAACTCCGATCCTTCTGCTGCCAGCTTCCCGGCAAACCAGCAATCAACCTGCGCCCATTTATCAGAATCCAGGGAAGGGTAATCAGGAATTCGCATATAAGTCGACTCTCCATTAGTGATTTCATAATCAAGTTTAGATGCCCGGTGTGACAGTATGGAGGCGCTCAACTTCCCAGGTGATCAAAATGCAGTCTTAAGATACGCCCCGGAACCCTGATGACAAACCGGTTACCAGGAACCTTCCCCCACGGCGAAAGGTTCCTTATATACCTTAGCGATCCCCTGCTGGATGAGAGTAAAAACTACGGATACAAACCTCTGTCTTTGCGCGCCAGCAGAATGCGCTCGCAGGCCAGGGCATAGGCTGCGGTACGCAGGGTCACGTTCAGCGATTGCGCCTTATTCCATACCGTTTCCATTGCGCCTTGCATAATGGTGTCGAGCCGCCTGTCGATCTCTTCTTCGCTCCAGAAGAAGCTGGAAAAATCCTGCACCCACTCGAAATAGCTGACGGTCACGCCACCGGCGTTGGCAATCACATCCGGCACCACCACCACGCCACGCTGCTGCAAAATATCGTCGGCTTCCGGAAGCGTCGGACCATTCGCCCCTTCCAGCACCAGCTTACTGGTGAGCATGGCGGCACGTTCGGCGGTGATTTGCCCTTCCAGCGCCGCCGGGATCAAAATCTCATGCTCCACGGACCAGAAAGCGTCGTCAGAGATAGTGTCCGCACCCGGGAAGCTAAGAATGCCGCCCTGCGCTTTTTGCCAGGCGATCAGCGCCGGAATATCAATGCCTGCCGGGTGGTACAGGGTTCCGAACTGATCCTGCACCGCCACCACGCGGGCGCCATGCTGATGGAACAACTCCGCGCTGACGCTGCCAACATTACCAAAGCCCTGCACAGCCACACGACACTCGGCAACATTAATCCCCAGCGCCTGCGCGGTCTGGCATCCGGTCACGTACACCCCACGCCCGGTGGCTTTTACCCGCCCTAATGAGCCGCCAAGATGGACTGGCTTACCGGTCACCACGCCGGTGGACGGTTTGCCGACATTCATTGACCAGGTGTCCATCATCCACGCCATAATTTGCGCATTGGTTCCCACGTCCGGGGCCGGAATATCCTGCTGGGGACCAATAAAAACACCAATCTCGCTGGTGTAGCGGCGGGTCAGACGCTCAAGCTCTTTACGCGAGAGCGTGGTGGGATCAACGCGGACCCCACCCTTTGCGCCACCAAACGGCAGGTTCAGAGCAGCACATTTGATGGTCATCCATGCCGAGAGCGCCATCACTTCATCGAGGGTAACATCCGGGTGAAAACGAACCCCGCCCTTACCCGGCCCACGGGACAGGTTGTGCTGAACGCGATAACCTTCGAAATGGCGCACGCTGCCGTCATCCATTTCCAGTGGAATATCGACAATCAGCGCACGACGCGGATGACGCAGGGTATCGGCCCAGTGGCTGAGTTCGCCGAGTAACGGCAGAACCCGCTCAACCTGCGCAAGATAGATTGACCATGCCGAGTGACGCGCACCTGACACATAAGAGAGCTCAGACAAAACATACCTCCAGGAGTAGAAGACCAGTAACCATTTTGACTGGCATTAGGGTACTCCTCGCCCACGGGGTCAGCCCTCAGGAGATCGCTATAATGTCATAGGGAAATTTTATTGAGTCCGATGCGGTTTGATGCCCTCACCCCGGCCCTCTCCCACGGGGAGAGGGAGAATAAAGTGCCAGGGTGAGAGTTGGGATGAAGGGGAACAGAGACGCCGCTTCCGGCTACTTCTCGCTGAGGCCGAGTTTCTTTTCCAGATAGTGGATGTTGGTCCCACCGACCTGGAATTTCTCGTCGTTCATGATGCGGGTCTGAAGATCGACGTTGGTTTTGATACCGTCGATGATCAGTTCCTGAAGCGCGTTTTTCATGCGGGAAATCGCCACTTCACGGGTTTCGCCAAAGCAGATCAGTTTGCCGATCATTGAGTCATAGTACGGCGGTACGGTGTAACCGGCGTAAATATGCGATTCCCAGCGCACGCCAAAACCGCCCGGCGCATGGAAGCGGGTAATTTTACCCGGGCTCGGCAGGAAGGTGTTCGGGTCTTCGGCGTTAATACGGCATTCCACCGCATGGCCTTTGACCACCACATCTTCCTGTTTTACCGACAGCGGCTGACCGGCAGCAATACGCAACTGCTCTTTGATCAGATCCACGCCGGTGATCATTTCGGTAACCGGGTGCTCCACCTGAATACGGGTGTTCATTTCGATGAAATAGAACTCGCCGTTTTCGAACAGGAACTCAAAGGTACCCGCCCCACGGTAGCCGATGTCCACGCACGCTTTAGCGCAGCGGTCACCGATAAAGCTGCGCAGTTCCGGGGTGATGCCCGGCGCTGGCGCTTCTTCGACCACTTTCTGGTGGCGGCGCTGCATGGAGCAGTCGCGTTCAGCCAGATAGATGGCATTGCCCTGACCGTCTGCCAGCACCTGAATTTCGATATGGCGTGGGTTTTCCAGGTACTTCTCCATGTACACCATGTCGTTGCTGAAAGCCGCTTTCGCTTCCGCTTTGGTCATGGAGATGGACTGGGCCAGTTCAGCGTCGCTGCGCACCACGCGCATACCGCGACCGCCGCCGCCGGAGGCTTTGATGATAACCGGGTAGCCGATGCGTTTCGCATGGGCGCGGTTAACATCCATGTCCTCGCCCAGCGGGCCGTCAGAACCGGGAACCATCGGGACGCCAGCCTGTTTCATCGCGGTGATGGCGGACACTTTGTCGCCCATCAGGCGAATGGTGTCAGCTTTCGGGCCGATGAAAATAAAGCCGGACTGTTCAACCTGCTCGGCAAAGTTGGCGTTCTCGGAGAGAAAACCGTAGCCGGGGTGAATGGCCTCAGCGCCGGTGATCTCGGCAGCTGCGATGATCGCCGGGATGTTAAGGTAGCTTTTGACGGACTGTGCCGGGCCGATACAGACCGTCTCATCCGCCAGCAATACGTGTTTTAAATCGCGGTCCGCGGTGGAGTGCACGGCGACGGTCTTAATGCCCAGTTCTTTACAGGCACGCAGAATTCGCAGGGCAATCTCGCCACGGTTAGCGATGACAATTTTATCCAGCATCTTCGCCTCGTTATTCGATGATGACCAGCGGCTCGTCGAATTCAACCGGTTGACCGCTTTCGGCAAGGATGGCTTTAACCACACCCGCTTTATCTGCTTCGATCTGGTCCATCATTTTCATCGCTTCAACGATGCAGAGCGTGTCGCCCACGTTGACTTTCTGGCCCACTTCGCAGAACGCTTTCGCATCCGGGCTTGGGGTGCGATAGAAAGTCCCGACCATCGGGGAACGCACTAAATGACCACTGATTTGTGCAGGATTTGGCTCTGCCGCAGGTGCTGCTGGCGCAACCGCATTCGATAAGGTCGCAGGTTGTTGTGCTGCCGGCGCAATCAAGGCCTGTTGCGCTACGGGAAAAGCGGGGACCGCCAGGGCGCGGCTGATACGAACTGATTCTTCGCGTTCAGAAATTTCCAGTTCGCTGATACCTGATTTCTCAACCAGCTCAATCAATTTCTTAATCTTATCAATGTCCATAGGGGCTCTCTGTGGTTCTCTTTTATGATGACGAACGACGCCATTACCTCAATTACGCCAGAGTGTAGAAGAGGTTATAACAAAGCGCATCACGAAAGGGACATACAGAGATCAGGTGGGGTCATAACGAAATAGAGGGGATTACAGGAAACATTCAGATACTGAATACATTAAGCCCCGGCAGATGCCAGGGCCTGGTGTAAGAAGTAAAGCAAGTAGTGCAATGTTGTTTGGCCCCCCGGCGCTTATCTCCGGCACTCACTATATTGTGGCGTTAGCTCTGTCTGGGGTAGGGCCATCGTAGTCCATCAGATTAGTCTGATCAATAGTCAGTTGGTACCAGGATTACAGATTTATGATAGCGATCATAGTTTCCCAAAAACACCAATAGTGATTAACAATTAATCAACCCGATGGCAGGGCATTTGCACTAAACCCAACGGCGTAGTGCCGCAGGCGTGGGAGCCGATTTACTGAACGCTCTTTACGGGATTTAGCTTTTCTTCTGCCACACCCACGAACGGCCACTGTCACTCCCCCTTTGCCGGGGGAGTCTGTAGTGTGCAGAATACCGCCCTTTTTTTCGCATTTTCTGCCTTTTCCCTGCCCATTCTCCTTGCCCTGTTAACAAGCAGACATGCCGTCAATTGCACCAATTTAGCCATTAAAATTACTTATATTGCCGACAAAATGCGTGATCCAACGGGGTTTCACGCCTGGCACAAAAATGGCATGGAGAAAACAAACCTAACCAGTTAGTCAACAAACAGGGGTACAGGGAAATGAGCCAGATAATGTACACGCCAGAGTCTGCGGTAGTGTCACTGAAACCGACAGCCACGACCGCACGGCCCGCCATCAGGGTAAACCAGGCCAACGTGATTTATCCGGCTGCCGACCAGCCTGTTCATGCGCTCAAAGATATTAATCTGACCATCCGTCAGGGGGAGTTCGTCTCCTTTATCGGCCCTTCCGGCTGCGGTAAAACAACGCTTTTGCGGGCCATTGCCGACCTTGAGCCCATTACCTCCGGAGATGTGTTAGTCAATGATATGTCTCCCTCAGAGGCTCGCCAGGCGGGTGCCTATGGCTACGTGTTTCAGGCACCGGTACTACTGCCCTGGCGCACGGTGCTGAGCAACGTCATGCTGCCGCTGCAAATTCAGGGAGTTCCGCCGGAGCGCTGCGATGAAATAGCCCGCGAGCAACTGGCCCGCGTGGGGTTAAAAGGTTTTGAGAAGAAATTCCCGTGGCAGCTCTCGGGTGGGATGCAACAGCGAGTCTCTATTGCCCGCGCGCTGGGCTTCGAACCGAAAATTCTGATGATGGATGAACCCTTCGGCGCCCTGGATGAACTGACCCGCGACAACCTTAACCAGCAGTTACAACAGCTGTGGTTCAACGAGCAGCGCACCATGGTGTTTGTCACCCATTCCATTTCGGAAGCGGTCTATCTCTCCACTAAAATTGTGGTGATGTCGCCGCGTCCGGGGCGCATTGTGAAGGTGATAGATTCCCCTCTTCCCGCCCAGCGGACTCTGGAAATCCGCGATACCCCGGCATTTTTACAGCTGGCGACTGAGGTACGCGAGGCGCTGGTGGAGGGGCATCATGACCATTAACCGCCGTTTGCATCTCTACGCGCTCCCCGTGGGGACGGTGCTGCTGGCAGCGCTGATCCTCTGGTATCTGCTGGCCTTTGCGCTCAATGCCTCCGGGGTGATTGATCGGGTGCTGACGCCGCGCGGTCCCTGGACCAGCAGCGACTTAGTCTATGCGTCGCTTAACGCCAGCCGTCCGCTGTTGCCTGCCCCGCATCAAATCCTGATTGATATCTGGAACAGCATCAGCCAGTGGCCGCTCACATCGCCGCGTAATCTTCTGCTCCACACCTGGGTTACCGCCAGCGCTGCCCTGACAGGGTTTGCGATGGGGGTGGTGCTCGGTGTGCTGCTGGCGGTTTGTATCGTCCATTCCCGCACCTTAGATAAAGCGCTGATGCCATGGATTGTTGCCTCGCAAACCATCCCGGTGCTGGCCATTGCCCCTATCGTGCTGATTATTCTCGGCAGCGTTGGCATTACCGGCATGCTGCCAAAAGCGACCATCGCCATGTATCTGTGCTTCTTCCCGGTAACCATTGCCACCGTGCAGGGTCTGCGTTCACCACAAAAAATGGAGATGGAGCTGGTGCACACCTATGCCGCCCGTCGCGTCGATATCTTCTGGATGGTGCGTCTGCCCTCCTCGCTGCCGTATCTGTTTCCGGCTTTTCGCGTGGCGATTGCCAGCGGGCTGGTCGGCACCATGGTGGCAGAGTTGCCCACCGGAGCGCAGGCAGGTCTGGGGGCAAGGCTGCTGACCGGTTCTTATTACGGCAACACTATCCAGATTTGGTCTGCGCTGGTGATGGCCTCATTACTTGGCCTGGCCCTGACTGCGCTGGTGACCTTAACGGAACGCCTGGTGCTTCGCCAGCGTAAGGGGGTTTGATGAACAGCAAAGCGATACCTGGCACCCTGCTGTTGGTGGCGGCTTTTGTACTGGCCGTATTATCCCTGGTTCAATTGAGCCTCACGCCTGAGGCCTCCTCAGCACAGAATGCCTGCACCCTGTTGCTGCTCCTCAGCACGCTGCTGGCCTGCTCAACCTCCCGCCTGCGCACGTCGCTGTTTGCCGCCTGCCTTGCAGTCAGTGCGCTTTGGCTGATCTTATTGCCGTATCACGCCCTCAGCGCCAGCGTGCTGGCCTTACTTGCTATGGTGAGCGTGCAGCGACTGGCGCAGGCAACCGTTCCCGCTGGCGCCGTCGCCGGATTGCTCGGCCTGTGGTTGTTGTGGTTCTGGCAGATCCTGGTCACCGGATACGGCGTTCCGCAGGTCATTCTGCCTGCGCCGCTGGATATTCTGACGGCGCTGGTCGACAGCGTGTCGCTGCTGGCAGGCGATCTGGTGCAGACCGTGCTCAAGTCGGTGCTGGTGGGTTATCTGCTGGGCTGCGGCTTAGGGGTTGGCGTGGCGTTGCTTATCGACCGACTGCCGTTTTTGCAGCGAGGTCTGTTGCCTGTCGCCAGCCTGACCAGCACCGTACCGCTGGTGGGGGTCGCGCCTATTGCGGTGATGTGGTTTGGCTTTGACTGGCCGTCCAAAGCGGCGGTGGTCATCCTTGTCACCTTTTTCCCGGCCCTGGTCAGCACCCTGGCAGGACTTAAGGCCAGCGGCAAACTGGAGCAGGAATTAATGTACTGCTATGCCGCCACTCCGCGTCAGAACCTGCTAATGCTGCGTTTGCCCTCGGCGATGCCTTTCATTTTTAGCGCTCTGAAGGTCAATGCCACCCTGGCGCTGATCACCGCCATTGTGGCTGAGTATTTTGGTTCCCCCACCGCCGGGCTCGGATTTCGGATTTCCACCGAATCGGCGCGAATGCATATGCCGGTGGTGTGGTCAGCCATTGTGGTCTCCTCACTGGCCGGTTCACTGATTTACGCCCTGCTGGTGCGACTCGACCGGCGCGTCAATTTCTGGCATCCCTCCCTGCGCGGGGCAGATGCTTCGAAGTAAATAAAGAAAAACATGATGATGCACATTAACCCGAGGAGTTATCCAATGATGAAACGTTCTGCTTTTCGCCGGGGGTTGTTGCTGGCGGCAATGTCTGTCTCTTTCGCTTTTTCTGCACAGGCAGCAGAAAAGGTCACACTGCAATTGAAATGGTTGCCGCAGTCGCAGTTCGCCGGGTACTACGTGGCGCAGGAAAAAGGGTTCTACAAGCAGGAAGGGCTGGATGTCACCATCAAGCCTGGCGGGACGGATATCTCTCCGGTACAGGTAATTGCCGGTAAATCAGCGGACGTGATCGTCAACTGGCTGCCGGATGCGCTGGCATCACGCGAAGCAGGCGTACCGCTGGTAAACATTGCGCAGGTATACGACCGCTCCGGGATGATGCTGACCTGTAAAAAATCCAGCGGCATTACCACCCCGGCGGATTTCAAAGGCAAAACTCTCGGCGTGTGGTACGGCGGCAACGAGTATCCGTTCTTTAACTGGATGAACAAGCTGAACCTGAAACCGGGTAAAGATATCACCATCCTCAAACAGGGCTTTAACGTTGATCCACTGTTGCAGGATCAGGCCGCTTGTATCTCCACCATGAACTACAACGAATACTGGCAGTTGATCGACGCCGGGCTGAAAGAGTCGGATCTGATTACCTTCCCGTATGAAGATCAGGGCGTCTCAACGCTGGAAGACGGTTTGTACGTGCTGGCATCCGATCTGAAAGATCCGGCCTTCGTTGCCAAAATGGCGAAGTTCCTGAAAGCCTCATTTAAAGGCTGGGACTATGCGGTTAAGCATCCTGAAGAAGCGGCGAAAATTGTGGTCGCGGAAGACGCCTCCGGTTCGGCAACCGAAGAGGTACAAACCCGGCAGATGGAGAACGTGGCGAAACTGATTACCAACGCCAATACGCCGAAAATCGGTTACCTCGACCCGGCGGCCTACCGTCGCACCATCGACGTCCTGCTGCTTAGCGGTGGCGATACCCCGGTTATCAAAAAAGATCCGGGTGACAGCGCGATGACCCATGTCGTCTGGGACGCGGCGGCAAAACTGAAATAATCCTCACCATGCCAGGGACGGCGAATAAACAGGAGCCAGCCATGAACGAGGGATTTCTCAGCGGTGTCAGCGGGTCTCTGGACAAAGGCCGCATCCGCCAGGACAACGAAGCCATTATTTTACCTGCCGCCGAGCGCGTCTTTGCCCGCTACGGCTTTCGCGGCACCACCATGCAACAGATTGCCGATGCCGCCGAATTGCCAAAAGCCAATCTGCACTACTACTTCGGCAACAAACAGACCCTCTATTTACGCGTACTCGAGCGGATCCTGCAGGACTGGCTGGCCCCTCTGGAGGGGATCTCAGCCAGTGCAGACCCCAAAACAGCCCTGGCTGAGTACGTCGGTAAGAAAATCGCCTTCAGCTTTGAACGCCCGGAAGCCTCCCGCCTGTTTGCCAATGAGATCCTGCAGGGCGCGCAGGTGGTGCACCCGTTATTAAAAACCGCCTTACGCAGCCTGGTTGAGCAAAAAGCCCGCATCCTCGACAGCTGGATACTCGCCGGCACGCTGCGCCCCATGGATACCACCCACTTCTTCTTTACGGTCTGGTCGATGACCCAGACCTATGCCGACTTCGACATTCAGATTGCCGCCGTGCTGGGGGACAACTCGCGTAACAGAGCCGCCCAGGCTCGTGCTACCGAACATGTCATGAGCTGTATATGGCGGATTTGCGGCCTGGATGATGAAGAATAACTTTGCAGCCATTTGCAGCAAAAATATTCTATCGTGGTGCAAAACGCACCAAAAAGAGACAAAAAACAGATTCATTAAAACCGCTAATTTATAAAAACCCTGAATAGATGGGCTCTACGGCAAAAGCTCCGCAAATGGCACGCAATTAGCAAGGTTATTTCGTAAAAACTTAACCATATGGTCAGGATTTTAACGACAGGGAGCGATAACCCTGCTAACTATTCAGGAGAAGCAATGATGAGCAACGAATCAGGTATCAACGCGCCGGGGATCCAGTCCGGACGACGTGAACCCACTGCGTATGCCCGCGAGTTTGCGGATTGCGCCCCCCCTCTGAGTCCGGTGCAGGCAGTGACAGAAGCAGAACGCTGCCACTACTGTTTTGACGCCCCCTGCACCCGCGCCTGCCCGGCGGATATCGACGTCCCGAGCTTTATCCAGCGTATTGCCCAGGGCAACGACAGAGGCGCCGCCGAACTTATTCTTAGCGCCAATGTGTTAGGCGGCACCTGCTCCCGCGTCTGCCCGACCGAAACCCTGTGCGAGCAGGTTTGCGTGCGTAACGCCCAGGACGGGCGACCGCTGAACATTGCCCTGCTCCAGCGTCACGCGACCGACCACTACTTTGCCGCCCCCGGTAAACCGCTGTTTGTGCGGGCACCTGCCAGCGGTAAGCGGGTCGCCGTTGTCGGCGCAGGACCGGCAGGGCTGACAGTGGCCCACCAGCTTTCGCTTGCCGGACACGATATCGATCTTTTCGACGCCCACAGCAAAGCCGGCGGCCTCAATGAGTACGGTCTTGCCAGCTACAAAATCACCGATGACTTTGCCGCCAGAGAGGTGGCCTGGCTGCTGAGCACGGGCGGCATCACCGTCCATTACGGCAGGACACTGGGGGAAGATCTCAACCTCAGCCAGTTACGCGAAACCTATGATGCCGTGTTCCTGGGTCTCGGCTTAAGCGGGGTTAATCAACTGGAGAGTGACAGCCCGGAGCCTGATGGGGTGCGCGAAGCCGTGGATTTCATTGCCGAGCTGCGCCAGTGCAGCGACCTCAGCCAGATGCCGATAGGCCGCAATGTGGTGGTGATTGGCGGCGGGATGACCGCAGTCGATGCCGCCGTGCAGGCCAAAAAGCTCGGCGCACGAGAAGTGACCCTGGTCTATCGCCGGGGGGAAGCAGAAATGAAAGCTTCAGAAAAAGAGCAGCAGTGGGCCAGAGAATGCGGCGTAACCCTGCGCCTGTGGGCCGCTCCCCGCCACTTCGAGCAGCAAGACCATCAGCTTACCGGCGTGGTCTTTGATGTGATGCGCCAGGGGGCTAACGGACTGGAAGCCAGCGGCGAGCGCTTTACCCTGGCGGCAGACATGGTGCTGAAAGCCATAGGGCAGACCTTCGATCCCGCGCCTGTAGAACAGGCAATTCAGCTCAAACAAGGGCGCATTGCCACCGATGATGCCGGTCGTACCTCGCTGTCCGGCGTCTGGGCCGGGGGCGACTGTTGCTTCGGCGGCCTTGATCTCACTGTTGACGCGGTACGCATGGGCAAACTTGCTGCCCGTTCAATGGCTCTGCACCTGACGATTACTGAGGCTGATGCCGCTAACGCCACCTCTTTTAAGGAGCGCATTCATGGCTGATTTACAGACCGATTTTCTTGGCATTAAAAGTCCAAACCCTTTCTGGCTGGCCTCTGCGCCGCCAACCGACAAAGAGTACAACGTCGAGCGCGCGTTTCAGGCGGGCTGGGGCGGCGTGGTCTGGAAAACGCTCGGGCTGGATCCCCACGTGGTCAACGTCAGCGGCCCACGCTATGGCACGCTGCTCGGCACCGACAGGCGCATCCTTGGGCTTAATAACATTGAGCTGATTACCGACCGCACGCTGGCCATCAACCTGGAGGAGATCGCCCGCATCAAGCAACGCTGGCCCGATCGGGCGGTAGTGGTCTCGATCATGGTGCCCTGCGAGGAAGAGGCCTGGCGCACCATCCTGCCGCAGGTCGAAGCGACCGGAGCAGACGGGATTGAGCTGAACTTCGGTTGCCCGCACGGCATGAGTGAACGCGGTATGGGCGCGGCGGTCGGCCAGGTGCCGGAATATATCGAGCAGGTGACCCGCTGGTGCAAGCAGTATTGCAGCCTGCCGGTCATCGTCAAACTCACGCCCAATATTACGGATATTCGCTACCCGGCGCGCGCCGCGAAGGCGGGTGGTGCCGATGCGGTCTCGCTTATCAACACCATCAACTCGGTGATTGGCGTCGATCTCGACAGAATGTTGATGTCCCCGCATACCGGCAATCAGGGCTCCCACGGCGGCTATTGCGGCCCGGCGGTGAAGCCTATCGCACTCAATATGGTGTCTGAAATTGGTCGTGACCCGCAGACCCGTGGGCTGCCGATTTCCGGGATTGGCGGTATCTCAACCTGGCGCGATGCAGCTGAATTTATCGCGCTGGGCTGCGGGACGGTGCAGGTGTGCACTGCGGTGATGGTGCACGGCTTCCAGATTGTCCGCGACATGATAAGCGGCCTGGAAAACTACATGGATGAGAAGGGATTTCGCACGATTGAGGATTTTCGCGGTATGGCCTTGCCCAGCGTCACCGACTGGCGTTTCCTCAATCTCAACCACGTGGATAAGGCGGTAATTGACCAGCAGAGCTGCATCAAGTGCGGGCGCTGCCATCTGGTCTGCGAGGACACCTCCCACCAGGCGATTTCGGCCTTTACTGGTGATGACCGCCGCTTCGAAGTGCGTGAGGAAGATTGCGTCGGCTGCAATTTATGCGCCTCGATTTGCCCGGTAGAAAACTGTATTTCCCTGCGCAGCCTGCAGCCTGGCGAAGTGGACAAACGTACCGGCGCAGTGGTGACGGAAAGTTACGCCAACTGGACCACTCACCCGAATAACCCGATGGCGAAATCAGCCTGAGGTACAGCGCGCACGGTCAGTCCCCTTGCCCCTTTGGGAGAGGGTTAGGGTGAGGGGCAATGGCTACAGCAATGTCTGCCCACCCTCACCCCGGCCCTCTCCCTCAGGGAGAGGGAGAAAATCCACTCGCCCCTTTGGGGAGAGGGAGAAAACCATTCAATACAGCACTATGGAGAAAATAACACATGCGTAATCTGTTGATTAAAGGCGGGACCGTAGTGAACGCAGACCACCAGCGACGTGCCGATGTCCTGTGCGTCGACGGCGTCATTGCCGCAGTCGGCGATGCCTCATTGTGGGATATTCCCGCATCCACCGAAACCCTGGACGCAGGTGGGCTGTACGTGATGCCCGGCGGTATTGATCCTCATACCCATATGAATTTCCCCTTTATGGGAACCACCACCGTCGATGATTTCTACAGCGGTACGGCCGCCGCCCTCGCCGGTGGCACCACCACCATCATCGATTTTGTTATACCCAACCCACAGCAGCCGTTAATGGATGCTTATCGCCAGTGGCGCGGCTGGGCGGAAAAAGCCGCCTCTGACTACAGTTTTCATGTCGCCATCACCTGGTGGGATGAGAGCGTACGCCAGGATATGGGCACCCTGGTGCAGCAGGAAGGGGTAAACAGTTTCAAACACTTTATGGCCTATAAAAACGCCATCATGTGCGATGACGAAACCCTGATGAACAGCTTCCGCCGCTGCCTGGAGCTTGGGGCGATGCCAACCGTGCACGCGGAAAATGGCGAAATGGTTTATCTCCTGCAACAGGAATTACTCAAGCAAGGCATTAACGGGCCGGAAGGTCACCCCCTCTCCCGCCCGCCCGAGGTAGAAGGAGAAGCGGCAAACCGCGCCATCACCGTCGCCAGTATTATGGGCGTCCCCATTTACGTGGTACATGTATCCTGCCGCGAATCGGCAGAAGCCATCGCCCGGGCCCGTGGCCGTGGCCAGCGGGTGTATGGCGAGGTGCTGGCCGGGCATCTGGTCATCGACGACAGCGTCTATCGCCACCCGGATGCCGCTTTCGCTGCCGCCCATGTGATGAGTCCACCGTTTCGCGATAAGTCTCACCAGTCAGCGTTATGGCATGGCCTGCAATCGGGCCAGTTGCATACCACCGCCACCGACCACTGTACCTTCTGCGCCAGCCAGAAGGCTGCCGGTCTGGACAACTTCACCAAAATCCCGAACGGCTGCGGCGGCGTTGAAGAGCGCATGGCGGTGCTGTGGGATGCAGGCGTCAACAGCGGTCGTCTGACCGCGAGTGAGTTTGTGGCCATTACCTCTGCCAATACCGCCCGTCTGTTCAACATCTACCCACGCAAAGGCTGTGTTGCGCCCGGTGCCGATGCCGACCTGGTGCTGTGGGATCCACAGGGCAGCAAAACCCTCTCGGCCAGCAGCCATCACTCACGTAATGATTTCAATATCTTCGAAGGTCGCACGGTAACGGGCGTTCCTGCATACACCATAAGCCAGGGCAATGTGGTCTGGGCCGATGGCGAATTGCGTGTCCGTGAAGGGGCTGGTCGCTATATCAAACGTCCGGCTTTCGGGCCGGATTTCAGCGCCGCCGCCGTTTGGGAACGCCATCGCGCCCCCAAAGCCGTCGCCCGCTAATCATCTTTCTGGAGGAGTCAGTTATGAGCAGTGACGTTATTTCTGTAGACACCCGCAGCGTGGACATCAGTAACCTGCGGATTAACGGCGACCGTCTGTGGCAGTCGCTGATGGATCTGGCCAAAATTGGCGCAACAGCCAAAGGAGGCGTTTGTCGCCTGACGCTGACCGATCTCGACCGTCAGGGGCGTGATCTGGTGATCGGCTGGGGCAAAGCGGAGGGGCTATCGGTCGAAGTGGATCAAATTGGCAATGTGTTTATGCGCCGGGCCGGGAAAAACAACGCTCTGCTGCCCATCGTTGCCGGAAGCCATATCGATACCCAACCCACCGGCGGTAAGTTTGACGGCAATTTCGGGGTTCTCGCCGCGCTGGAGGTCATCCGCACCCTTAACGAACAGGGCATTGAAACGGATGCGCCGGTTGAGATGGTGTTCTGGACCAACGAAGAGGGTTCACGTTTTGTCCCGGTGATGATGGGCTCCGGCGTCTTCGCGGGTATTTTCCCGCTGGAAGTGGCTTACGCGGCGACCGATACCGAAGGCAAAACGGTGAAAGATGAGCTACTGAAGATTGGTTATGCCGGTGAAGCCATCCCCGGCGATCACCAGATTGGTGCCTATTTCGAAGCCCATATTGAGCAGGGCCCGATTCTGGAAGACAAAGAGACTGAAATTGGCGTGGTGCAGGCGGTGCTGGGTATCCGCTGGTATGACTGCATTGTAACAGGGATGGAATCACACGCGGGCCCGACGCCAATGGCCATGCGCCAGGATGCATTGCAGGTGGCCACGCGTATTATGCAGGAGGTGGTGAACATTGCCGGGCAGTTTGCTCCCCATGGTCGCGGTACCGTCGGCATGGTGCAGGTGCACCCTAACAGCCGAAACGTGGTGCCCGGCAGCGTCAAATTCTCCATCGATTTTCGCAATATGACCGATGGCGAAGTGGATGAGATGGATGCGGCATTAAAAGCCTTCCTGTTAAAAATCGAGCAGGAGACCGGCCTGGGCGTCGAGCTGAAGCTGGTATCCCAGTATCCCGCAGCCCCTTTTCATCCGTCCTGTAAAGACGCAGTGCGCAATGCGGCGCAAAAGCTGGGTTACTCCTCAATGGACATCGTTTCTGGCGCCGGCCACGATGCCGTTTATATGAGCATGCTCGCGCCTACGGGAATGATTTTTATTCCCTGTAAGGATGGCATCAGCCACAATGAGATAGAATATTCGTCACCGGAGCAGGTCACCGCCGGGGCAAATGTGCTATTACACGCTATGCTGGAAAAAGCCGGGGTGATTTCAGGAAAGTAGGCGGTTGTGGTTAAATTGTGACCCGGTTGCAGGCGATCGGGTCTTTGTTTATCGGATGCCAGGATCCGCCAGCAGATATTTCACGTTTTACCCCCCTGTTTATGCATAAGGGATTTGACTTAAGTCCCTCAGAAGTTTACAAAAGATGCTGCCTCTGTAAGACCCACTTGCGTCTTTGCCATTTCCGTCCAGGTTTCTGGTTAATCGGTCAGGGAAAATGATGGGCGTTAACCGGTTCGACCCGTAACCGGAATTGATATTTGCAGGCATCTGTATGGAGTATCCAATGTTTTCTTTTGTCGCCCGCCAGGCGATTTTTGATGAAAATATGAACACGGTCGGCTATGAGCTGTTGTTCAGAGACAGTATGACGAACCGGTTTCCTGACGTGAGTCCGGAATATGCCACTGCCCAAATTATCGTCGAACAATTTCTTGGCGCGCCCCTTGGCCGTCTTAAGGAATACAGCGCCATTTTCGTCAACTTTCCTTACGAGCTGCTGGTTCAGGGCATGGCGGAAACCTTGCCGAAAGATCGCGTTATCGTCGAGATACTCGAAACTGCTGAACCCACGCCACGCCTGCTGAAAACGGTAAAACAGCTTTCAAAACATGGTTTTCGCATTGCGCTGGATGACTTCGAACTTGGCGACACCTGGAATGAGTTTCTTCCCTATGTCAGCATCATCAAGTTCGATGTGCGGGTCAATACGCCGGATGAGATCCAGCAATATATTGAAGACAAAGCCGATTTGCTCGATGGGACGGTTTTTCTGGCAGAGAAGGTTGAAACCCTCGAAGAGTATGAGTGTTTCCGTAGCCTCGGTTGTACGCTGTTTCAGGGCCATTTTTTCAGTAAACCAGTTATCCATGCCAACAACAAACTGATTCAGAATCAGACCGTCACGCTGAAACTGATGAAAGAAGCCAACGCGGATTCTCCGGATTTTGGCAAAATCGAAGAGCTGTTAAAGCAGGATCTGGCCCTCTCCTTTAAGCTCATGCGCTATGCGCAGAACATCGTTTTCAACGCCCGCGGCAGCAACAATTTCCGCAGCCAGTCGTTAAAAGACATCATTTTTTATCTCGGCACCAATGAGTTACGCCGCTTTGTGATGGTTGCCTGCCTGACCTCGGTGAATGTGGTCAAAACGGATGAGATTTATCACCAGTGCCTGATCCGCGGCAAGTTCTGCGAGCTGGCGGCGGCGCGCTCCATCAGCCGTAACTCGTCCGATGATGCGTTTATCGTCGGTCTCTTTTCGCAGTTAGACAGCATTTTTGAGATGCCAATGGCTGACCTGATTGGCCAGATTGATGTTTCGGCGAACGTAATGATGGCGCTGAAAGAGCAGCGTGGCCCGCTTTACACTTACCTGCATCTTGCGATGCTGTACGAAAGTCATAAGTGGGAAGAGGTCAGTGCCCTCGGCCAGCGTCTGGGAATGAACCGCAGCGTGGTCGCCGAACTGATTAAGACCGCCACTCAATGGGCGGATGATATTCCGACCGGCGTCGCCAGTTGACCCCGGCGTTAAAACAAAAAACCAGAGGATTTCGCCTCTGGTTTTTTTTTCGCCTTAGCCTCGCTCGTCCTTCGGCCCGAGGAACAGGAAGCCAAAGGGCAGCGAACCGATAACCGTGAACACCAGGCTGTAGATAAACACCCACAGACCCTGCAGAATAAACATCGACGTCGACCATTCAGACATCGGCAGATCGTACTCATCGACAACGCCGCTAAAGGTCGCGTAACCGATGACACTGGTTGCCACCAGCCAGACAATAATGGCCGCCGTGATAAATTTTTTCCCCTCCGGGGTACGCAGTTTTTCCAGCATAACGTCTTCCTTTATGATTGCAGGTGATGCACTTTTCTTCGCGATGGTCGCGGATGGGCTCCGGCTAAGCGGAGCCGCACCGGTTAAAAGGTCAGGTTAACTTTCGCCCAGTATGTCCTTCCCGGTTCATTAACCGCCTGGCTGGATGAGTAACCAAAACTGCTGTTACCCGCCAGATTGAGGTGCTCACTGTAAGCTTTGTCGAACAGGTTATCCACTCCGGCACTGAGCTTAACGTTCTTATTAACCCGCCAGGCGGTGTTGGCGGAAAAGATAGCAAATCCGTCACTACTGGCGAAATCTTTCCCCACCACGTTGCCTTCATTGATGGCCACACGATGCTGACTGCTGACCAGGCGCAGCAACCCGGTCGTGCTCCAGTCACCCCGTTCATAGCTCAGTCCCAGCCGCGCTTCAACGGGAGGTTGCTGAGGTAACGGCTGGTGGTCATCGGTGTTTTCTCCCCACGACCAGGCCAGACTGGCATCGGTTTTCCATTGGTCAGTCAGCCGGTAACTGACTCCCGCTTCCGCGCCCATAATGGTGGCATTGACGTTATCGGCCTGACTTACCCGGCTGTTGCTGGCGTCGTAGCGGAACAGAATAAAATCGTTCACCCGCCCGACATACGCCGACACCCAGCTATCGAAGCGCTCCCCGCTGTACTGCGCGCCAATATCAATTTGGGTCGTTTTTTCACTTTTGAGCTGGTCAAAGGCACCACTGGCACCGTCCGGACCAAAAGTTGGCGAGAACAGCTCCCAGTAATCCGGGAAGCGCTCGGTGTAGCCAAGCCCGGCATATAACATCACTGGCATCCCGCTGAGGGTATGTTCGTAACGCACAAACCCGGCTGGCAGCGTGGCTGAACGCTCGCTGGCCCCGCTACCG
This sequence comes from Phytobacter sp. V91, assembly GCF_965644225.1. Classification (NCBI taxonomy): domain Bacteria; kingdom Pseudomonadati; phylum Pseudomonadota; class Gammaproteobacteria; order Enterobacterales; family Enterobacteriaceae; genus Phytobacter; species Phytobacter sp. V91. The sequence goes on from NZ_CBFFRJ010000095.1 coordinate 17,963, forward strand.
CTCTCATTGTCGACCTTCACGCTGTCCAGCCGCAGACCGCCAGTCACTTTACTCTGTTCGGTTGCAAGCAAGGTCAGTTCGCTGAACACTCCGTAATCGTGGAAGCGCGCATCCTTCTGCCAGCCGCTCTCTTCTTTACTGCGATGAGTATTCAACTGGAAATCGGCGCCACTGCGCAGTTCATAGTCGCGCCAGAGCCAGGTCGCCTGAGTTCGCCCGCCTACCGTGCGCCGGTCGAGCTGCATCGCCATGGGCATACTCATGCTCATCATTGAGCCCATCCCCATCCCGCCGCCGGACATACCGCCTGACGAGGGTGAACGTAATGAGTAGTTATCCATAATGTGATTGGCATAGTTGTAGTAAAGATTCGCTTCGAGCTTGTCTAACACCTCGCCAATAGAGGATTTTTCAAAACGCGCCCCCAGACTCTCACGCTTAAACTGTGAGCCGTCCATGCTGCGACCGGCATAGCGCGCTTCGCCATCCCCCCGCCCGGCGGTCAGCTCAACCAGCGTATCTTTATCCGGCGTCCAGCCGAGCGCCATATCCGCATTCCATTTATCCCATTTCGAAGGCACCCGTGCGCCGCTGCCATCCTTGTAATCACTGGCGCGGGACTGATTGCCGATAAGCCGCAGATAACCCTCTTCACTGCCAAGACTCAGATCGGCATTTTTATCCAGCCTGTCGTTAGAGGCCGCCAGCACACTGGCGTTGCCCTGAATACCGGGCTTATCAAAGCGCGGCGTGTCACGGTCAAACCGCAGCGTACCGGCAGAATTACCCGGCCCCCAGAGCACGGTTTGCGGCCCTTTAATCAGCGTCAGGAGATCAAAACTCTCCGGGGAGATATACGAGCTCGGCGCGTCCATCCTCGCCGGGCAGGCGCCGAGCATTTCGCCGTTGTTGGTCAGGATCCGCAGACGGGAGCCGAACATGCCGCGAAACACCGGATCGCCATTGGTCCCACCGTTACGGATCTGCGAAAAACCGGGGATCGTTTTCAGGTAATCCGACCCGTCGCTGGCCGGGACGGGCTGACGCGGCGTTTTCAGTGAAGTGGTCACTTCAAGGGGAGAGGTCACCGGGGCGGTGACGACCATGACCGCATCATCATTCATCACTCCGTGATCGTGCTGTTCCTGCGCCCATAAGGTCGGTGAAGCAAGCGCCATCAATACCAGCGTGGCGCCGGGAGTGCGCACAAAATTATGTAATTTCATTCAGTTGCCTGTGCTGTTTTTAAGGCGTAGCGCGTCGCAGCTTTTCATTACTGAAGCTGTTTTTAAGGCACAAAACGCCCGGATTAATGTTAGGTATTAGCAATCAAACACATAACAGCAAGGCGGGGCACGGGCAGACTTTGGATCCCAGGGGCGAAAGATAAGCGGGCAGCGTAAAGCGGGAAAGGCCGATGACGGAACGCATATCCGCCATAGCCAGAGCAGCACCGCCAGAACGAATAGCACAAAGGGAAGATGGATCAATAGCTGGCAATAGCCGCAGGCAATATCTTCCATCAATGATTGCCCGGCGCCAGCGGATAAAAAGTGATGGGGCGCGGGCGGGGAATCACATGCGGCGGCGGTCGTTTCAGCGTGGTGCATTCCGTGCATATCCATGTTCATCATGGCAGTTGCAGGCTGGCACGGAGTATGGTGCTGCAAGGATTTCGAGACAACGGGCGCGACAAACAGCATGGCGACGGCGAGAAGCGCCAGCCATGCTGAAAGTGTGTTGAAAAAATTGCGCCCGTACACGGTGATACCAGGAATGATTATCAATCAGGCGAGTGTATCTTATGCCGGTTTCAAATGTTACAAAAACCTTCGGCCCGCTTCCCCTGTCAGGGTGTGCATACAGAGTACGCCCTTAATCGGGAGCCTGTACATAAAATTGTGTAATTGCCTGATTTTGATATGTTCAATCCAACATCAAAAGCAGGTTAATTTATG
>NZ_CBFFRJ010000096.1:0-19786 GCF_965644225.1 Phytobacter sp. V91
TGTGGCATCAGGTCAAACACGGTAATAGTGTACCCGCCTGGTGGCGGGTAACTGAAGTGACTTTAAACATACAAGGGTTAGGGTGAGGGGAAATAAACTACTTCAGCCCGCCGACCAGCGCTTTGCGGCTCTCTTCGAGGGACACGACGCGGCTGCACACATCGTTGCCAAACTGCTGGAAATCCGCTTCCTGATTTTTCCACTCTTCCTGAATCGCGGTCTGCAAGCCGCCGAGGCTGCCAAGTACACCCTGCAGCGGATTACCGCCGCCTTTGAGCACCGCTTTAGCGCCCATCTCATTGATGCTGTCCTGCAAAATACCGCCCATCGCCTGATTGACCAGTTGCTGGCCGTTGGCCTGAACTTCATCAATGGCTTTGTAATGGAACGTCAGACCATCGCTACGATGTTCGATAATCTTATTCATTTGATCTTTAAGCTGGGCGTCGAGTTTAGTCAGACGACCACGCATGCTGCTGCTCTCGCCAACTTCCTTGACGATGATTTTATCCAGTGCGATGCGGCTTTTTTCTACCCGGGAGCGTGCGCCTTCGTCTATCCATGGCAACGCCGTACGCAGCTCAGACTGGTAATCCTTTGCCTGCTCACGCTGGGCGGCGCTGAGCGAGAACGCTTTACCATTGAACGTCAGGTTACCTTCAGGCGTCAGCACCAGATCGCCATGTTCACCTTTCACCTGTACGGTCTGCGGGCTCAGAATTACGTCATCGCGAGGATTAACGCTGCATTTGTATTGCGCATTCGCGCTGAAAGCCGTGACCGTGAGTAGCGCCACCAGTAGCGTCTTACGCATCATTTCCACTCCTGTAGAGACAAAACGGGCCGGCATTTGCCGACCCTGTAAAACTTAGTCCCACCAAATATCGAAAAGTTCGCTGACGCTTACCTCTTCGAGTTTGTGGTCTTCCAGCCACTTATGCACAACGGCCTGATGCTCTGCGCTGCACTGGCCCACTTCCTGCTTACAAACCAGCCCTTCCCAGGCCAGATAGCCACTGCCACCAAAGGTCAGTTTTTGCGATTCAACGGCTTCAACAATAAAGGCATCAACAACTTTGTCGATCTCTTCTTCGCTGGTGCCTTCCGGGAAACGCCAGTTAACAGAAAAACCAATTTCCTGGAATTCTTCGATGTGCATCTTCTTACGAAGACGGCGGCTGCGGTTCTTTGCCATTATTTTACCCTCTCGAACATTAAGTCCCATACACCGTGACCAAGACGATGACCACGTTGTTCAAATTTGGTTACCGGGCGCGAGTCCGGGCGCGGCACATAATCTTTGGTCGCTGACAGATTCTGATAACCGTCGATAGAGGTCATCACTTCCAGCATATGCTCAGCATAAGCTTCCCAGTCAGTCGCCATATGAAACACGCCGCCCAGTTTCAGCTTGCTCTTCACCAGTTCAGCAAACGGCACCTGAACAATACGACGCTTATTATGCCGTGCTTTATGCCATGGGTCAGGGAAAAACAGCTGCATCATGTTTAATGAATTGTCAGGGATCATTTTGTGCAGCACTTCCACTGCGTCATGGCACATCACGCGCAGGTTTTCGACCCCCTCTTCATGTGCAGAGGAGAGGCAGGCACCGACGCCCGGCGAGTGCACTTCAATCCCCAGAAAGTTCTGCGCAGGGCGGATTTTCGCCATCTCAACCAGCGACGCTCCCATGCCAAAACCAATCTCCAGCGTCACCGGTTCGCGATTACCAAACAGGACGGCGAGATCCAGCGGCTGCTCAGCAAACTCAACGCCCATCACCGGCCAGTAGTTATCCAGCGCATGCTGTTGACCTTTGGTAAGACGGCCCTGGCGGCGGACAAAGCTACGGATGCGGCGCAGCGGGCGGCCGTTTTCATCAAATTCCGGTGAAATGACGTCGTTATTCATAAAAAAAGTCTGCTTGTGAGAGTGTTCAGGAAACGGGCATTATCCAAAGTTAACTCCAGTATGCAAGCTGCAAGCACAGGAAAGTTCCGGTTTACACCCTGGCGGCGCTGTGCTGCAATCATCACCCTTATGAATGCGATGTGGATGACCATGCAAGCGTCTCAATTTTCAGCCCAGGTTCTGGACTGGTACGACAAATACGGGCGCAAGACGTTGCCCTGGCAAATTGATAAGACGCCTTACAAAGTATGGCTGTCTGAGGTGATGTTGCAACAAACCCAGGTCGCAACCGTTATCCCCTATTTTGAGCGTTTTATGGCGCGTTTCCCGACCGTCACCGACCTTGCGAATGCGCCCCTTGATGAGGTACTGCACCTGTGGACCGGGCTTGGCTATTACGCGCGCGCGCGCAACCTGCACAAAGCCGCAAAACAGGTGGCAGAGAAACACGCGGGTGTGTTCCCACAAACCTTTGATGAGGTGGAAGCGCTGCCCGGCGTTGGGCGCTCGACGGCGGGGGCCATTCTCTCCCTGTCGCTGGACAAACATTTTCCGATTCTTGATGGCAACGTCAAACGCGTGCTGGCTCGTTGCTATGCCGTTGAGGGATGGCCAGGTAAAAAAGAGGTCGAGAAATGTTTGTGGGGCCTTGCGGAACAGGTCACGCCAGCCAAAGGCGTGGCGCGTTTTAACCAGGCGATGATGGATTTAGGCGCAATCGTCTGTACCCGCTCAAAACCCAAGTGCCAGCTGTGCCCGCTGCAAACAGGCTGTATCGCGTATGCGAATCACTCCTGGCCGCAATATCCGGGCAAGAAACCCAAACAGACGCTGCCGGAGCGCACCGCATATTTTCTGCTAATGCAGCACGGCGAGCAGGTTTTTGTCCAGCAGCGCCCGCCGGTGGGCTTATGGGGCGGGCTGTATTGTTTCCCGCAGTTTGAGGATGAGGCAGGGCTACGTGACTGGCTGGCACAACGCCAGATTAAGGCCGATACTCTCAGCCAGCTTGTGGCGTTTCGCCATACGTTCAGCCATTTCCATCTGGATATTGTGCCTATGTGGATTAACGTGCATTCATTCAGTTCATGCATGGATGAAGGAAACGGTCTTTGGTATAACTTAGCGCAGCCGCAATCGGTGGGCCTGGCGGCCCCGGTAGATCGCCTGCTGCAACAATTACGCGTCGGCGTGGCGCTTACACATCACGCGGTATAAAGAGGACTGTTTATGAGTAGAACTATTTTTTGCACCTTCCTGCAACGCGATGCCGATGGTCAGGACTTCCAGCTCTATCCTGGCGAGCTGGGCAAACGCATTTTTAATGAGATCTCCAAAGAAGCCTGGGGAATGTGGCAGAAAAAGCAGACGATGCTTATCAACGAAAAGAAACTGAACATGATGAACGTTGAGGACCGTAAGCTGCTTGAGCAGCAAATGGTTAGCTACCTGTTCGAAGGGAAAGATGTGCATATCGAAGGCTACACGCCGGAAGAGAAGAAATAAGAGCCTGGCCACAAGGCATCAGCCAGACTGTGGCCTGACTTCTGGGGTCAGATGGCCCTTTTGTATAACTAACTGTGCATCCCCCGGAATGATGAAAAAATTTTTAGCGCTTGCGATTATTGCGCCGTTACTGATCTCGTGTTCCAGCTCAGACAAAAGTGGTGATACTTATAATGAAGCCTGGGTAAAGGACACTAACGGTTTTGACATTCTTATGGGCCAGTTCGCCCACAACATTGAAAATTTATGGAGATTTAACGAAGTCCTGATCGCCGGGCCAAAAGACTACGTTAAATACACTGACCAGTATCAGACCCGCAGCCATATCAACTTCGATGAAGGCACCATAACCATCGAAACCATTGCCGGAACAGAACCCGCCGCTCACCTGCGCCAGGCCATCATTAAAACGCTGCTGATGGGCGACGATCCAGGCGGTATCGATCTCTACTCTGACGTGGACGACATTCAGATATCCAAAGAGCCGTTCCTGTACGGCCAGGTGGTCGATAATACCGGTCAGTCTATTCGCTGGGAGGGTCGGGCATCCGCCTTCGCCGATTATCTGCTGCGAACCAGGCTGAAAAGTCGCGCTAACGGACTGAAAATTATCTATAGCGTCACCATTAATCTGGTGCCAAACCATCTTGATAAACGTGCGCATAAATATGTGGGCATGGTGCGTCAGGCCTCCCGTCGTTACGGCGTGGATGAGGCATTGATCCTGGCGATTATGCAAACGGAGTCCTCATTTAACCCTTATGCGGTAAGTCGCTCTGACGCCCTGGGGCTGATGCAGGTGGTGCAGCACAGTGCCGGTCGCGATGTCTTCCGTTCTCAGGGGAAATCGGGCACTCCGAGCCGCAGCTATCTATTTGATCCACAAAGTAACATTGATACCGGCACCGCCTATCTGGCGATGCTGAATAACGTTTATCTGTCGGGGATTTCGAATCCGACGTCCCGCCGTTATGCCGTTATTACCGCCTATAACGGCGGCGCAGGCAGCGTACTTCGTGTCTTCTCCGGCGACAAAGTACAGGCCGCCAATATCATTAATACGCTGTCACCGGGAGATGTTTACTCCACGCTGACCTCGCGTCACCCTTCCGCGGAGTCGCGCCGTTACCTCTATAAAGTGAATACCGCGCAAAAAAGCTACCGCCGTAACTGAGTCGGGATGCTTATCCCCTTTGGCAACAGTGCGAAAGGGGATAAGCGTTGCTTTTGAGACGCAGCTTCCCGTGCATAAAAATGTGATCAAAGTCACTATCTTTGACTGCAACCATACCAAGTTTGCATTTATATGTCGGATATAACAATCTCGCCCCAGCTTCGATGATAGAATCGCCCCACAAAACAACAGCAATTGTCCTAATTACAACATCTATCAGACTCCTTTGGTGAGGAAACTAACATGAATCTTAAGCTGCAGCTTAAAGTGATCATCTTCCTGCAGTTCTGCCTGTGGGGGAGCTGGCTGACGACGCTTGGCTCTTATATGTTCGTCACCCTGAAGTTCCAGGGTGCAGAAATTGGCGCGGTCTACAGCTCTCTGGGTATTGCTTCGCTGTTAATGCCGACGCTGCTCGGTATCGTGGCGGATAAATGGCTGAGCGCGAAATGGGTTTACGCCATTTGCCACCTGGTCGGCGCTATTACGCTGTTTATTGCCGCGTCGGTCACCACGCCGGGAGCAATGTTTGCCATTATCCTGCTCAACTCACTGGCTTATATGCCAACCCTGGGTCTGGTTAACACCATCTCTTATGCCCGTCTGCAAAACGCAGGCTATGACATTGTTGCGGACTTCCCGCCAATTCGTATCTGGGGCACCATCGGCTTTATCCTCGCCATGTGGGCGGTCAGCTTCTCTGGCTTCGAACTGAGCCATATGCAGCTGTACATCGGTGCGGCACTCTCTCTGGCTCTGAGCCTGTTTGCCCTGACGCTGCCACATATGCCGGTAAGCAAAAGCCAGAAAAATCAGAGCTGGGTGGAAATGCTCGGCCTGAACGCTTTTGCGCTGTTCAAAAACAAACGCATGGCGATTTTCTTTATCTTCTCCATGCTGCTGGGCGCGGAACTGCAAATTACCAATATCTTTGGTAACACCTTCCTGCACAGCTTTGACGCTAACCCGCTGTTCGCCAACAGTTTCATTGTGACCCATGCGTCAGTACTGATGTCTATTTCGCAGATCTCTGAAACCGTCTTTATCCTGGCGATCCCGTTCTTCCTTGGCCGCTACGGTATCAAGAACGTGATGCTGATGAGTATCGTTGCCTGGATGCTGCGTTTTGGTCTGTTCGCTTACGGCGACCCGACGCCGTTCGGCACCGTCCTGCTGGTAATGTCGATGATCGTCTACGGCTGCGCCTTCGACTTCTTCAACATCTCTGGTTCGGTGTTCGTTGAAAAAGAAGTGAACCCGGCTATCCGTGCCAGCGCGCAGGGTATGCTGCTGATGATGACCAACGGCTTCGGCTCTATCCTCGGCGGTATGGCGAGCGGTAAAGTGGTTGAAATGTATACCGTTGCCGGGGCTACAGACTGGAAAACCGTATGGCTGATTTTCGCCGGTTACTCCGTGGTTCTGTTCTTTGCCTTCCTGGTGCTGTTCAAATACAAACACGTACCACAGGCTGGCGGTGTTGCGCAGAAAGCGTAACGCTTTAAGTTATTGATAAAAAGCCTGGCAAACCTGCCAGGCTTTTTTATTGCGTGCGGCTGAACATTACCCCAGCGTCGCCAGCACGTAAGAGACCGCCAGCAGGTCTGCGCTGCCGCCAGGACTCAGGTTGCGGCTCATCAGCGCTTTGTCCATCTCATGCAACAGCCCGGCATCCCAGCCATTTTTTAGCAGTGACGTGGCGTAGCGCTGCACATAGTAAAGTCCGTCGATCCCCCCGCGCGAGACCAGATTGCTGTCGAGATTCGCCGCCATCAGGCGCAGCAAAGCATGATGAAACCGCCGCTCGCCGGACTCTTTAAACCAGTAAGGCAACACATGCTGTCGCACGGTAGGGAACCCATGCTCAACCTCTCCGCGCGCCCCGGTCAGGCCCAGTTGCTGATACTGAATTTCCCCTGCGGTTACCGCATGGGTGCGTGATGCCAGTTCGCGCGCCACCAGCCCTTTGCAGATTTCACTGACCTGCTGGCAGACGGATTCCGCGCAGACCAGTCGGTTTTGCCCCCGTAAGCGCCCTGCGGCAAAACAGATAAGCCCGAGGGAGAAAATGCCGCCTTTATGGGTGTTCACGCCTCCGGTGGCTTCGAACATGGCCTGCTCACAGGCCATTCCTGCCGGGCGCAGTAAGCGCAGTTGTTCGCTGGCAGGTTTCAGGGCATGTTCGAAACCGGCTTTTTCAAAAACGCGAAACCAGGGCGTGATGGCCGCGATACTGCGTAAAAACAACGCATGATCCATATCGCTGTGCGAACCGTTGTTCGCCAAATCCACCAGCCCTGGTTTAGGGGTGAGATTTAATTCAAGGCGTAGCGCCATCGTCGCCAGCGCGGCAACGTCAAAACGGGCGAGCTTAGTCGCGAGCAAACCAGACATCAATCATCTTCTCCAAGCGTCCTACCACCTCATCAAGAGGGTGACGACGCGAGCGGGCACAGCCGTGACCAGGCTCATCACACACCAGGCAACGGCGGGTGGTGAGATCCAGCGACTGGCGGCCAATCTGGCCGTTTTTCGGGCACAGGACGTCAAAATCCCAGAGTCGGCCAAGAGGGTGGGACTGCTCCATCTCCACGCACTGGGCTTTGATTTCGACGGCGGTATGGTCAACGCACCACAGCGCTTCCGGGCCTGTCGGCAGCCATAACACCTGGCGGTCCAGTACCGGCCAGTGGTTTTGCCACAACAGCTGATCGCACGCCTGGAGGGCAACGCCCATGGTATTACGGTAACGAATGCTGTCTTTGTGCGCACCCGGCGTCACCAGTGTCAGGGAGATAACCGGGTGTTGATAATGAGCCAGCCAGTCAGCCTGGCGCGCTGCACGGGCCTCTTTTGAGGCCAGCAGCGCATCAAGGCTGACGCCCGCTCTTTCGGGCGTCAGTAAGGTCATGCATTGTTCTCCTTCACCTGATGAACAACGTCAATCACGCTGCCATCACGATAGCGAATCACCCCGACGATACGGTCGGTGAATTCGATGGGTTTCGGTGCGCCGGTCAGGGAAATCGCACGCTCATAGAGGGCTTCAATGTCCACCACCTTCAGGCCAGCTTCCAGCAGGCGCTCGCGTACTTCCGGGCGCGCCGGATTGACCGCGATACCATGGTCAGTGACCAGCACATCAATGCTTTCGCCCGGCGTCAGCAGCGTGGTCACACGCCTGACCACGGTTGGAATACGGGTACGCAGCAGCGGGGCGACAACGATAGTCAGGTTAGCCGCCGCGGCAACGTCGCAGTGACCGCCGGATGCGCCGCGCATCACCCCATCAGAGCCGGTGATCACGTTAACGTTAAAGTCGGTGTCGATTTCCAGGGCGCTGAGGATCACCACATCCAGCTGGTCGCAACTGGCGGCTTTACTGCCCGGGTTGGCATACACGTTGGTGGAGATTTCCACATGATTCGGGTTACGCGCCAGCGACGCCGCGGCTTCGCTGTCAAAACACTGGGTATCAAGCAGCTTCGCCACCAGCCCTTTCTCATGCAGCGAAACCAGGCCGCCGGTGATGCCGCCGAGGGCAAAACTGGCCTTCACACCACTACGCTCCATCTTCTCTTCCATAAAGCGCGTACAGGCTGTTGCCGCAGCACCAGAACCGGTCTGCATGGAGAAGCCATTTTTGAAGTAGCCGGAGTGTTCAATAACGTCCGCCGCGTAACGGGCAATCATCAACTCACGTGGATTGCTGGTGACGCGAGCCGCGCCGACGCTGATTTTTGCCGGGTCGCCAACACTCTCAACCTGCACAATATAATCCACCTGATCCTGCACCAGGCTTGCTGGCATATTGGGGAACGGCACCAGCTCTTCGGTCAGCAGCACCACTTTACGGGCGAACTGGGCATCCACCATCGCATAACCCAGTGAACCGCATGAGGATTTACCCTGCGTACCGTTAGCATTACCAAACTCATCGCTGCAGGGTACGCCCAAAAAGGCGACGTCGATGTTCAGCTCACCGTCCTGCAGCAGCTTAACGCGACCGCCGTGGGAGTGAATTTGTACCGGTTCGGCCATCAGCCCGTGGGAGATGGCATCCGCCAGCTTGCCGCGCATCCCGGAGGTGAAAATGCGGGTAATAACGCCGTTTTGAATGTGCTCAATCAGGCTGTCATTACAGGTCATCAGCGAACTGGAGGCCAGCGTCAGGTTTTTAAAACCCAGACGGGCAAGCGTTGCCACAACGTTGTTAATGACCCGGTCGCCTTCGCGAAACGCGTGATGAAACGAAATCGTCATCCCATCTTTCAGACCGCTGCGGGCAATGGTGTCTTCCAGAGAGGCGCACATTTTACGGTTATGTTTGCTCTCAACATCGGCAAGCCAGGGGGTGGTGCTGTGGGCACCGTCAAAAGGTTTTAAATCTCGCAGGTGCGGAAAGTTAACGTGGAGAAGCTCTGTCTGATTCATTGTTCTGTCCTTACCGACGCACGCCGGACGCAGCAGCACGTTCAAGTACCACCTGCGCGTGGTTAATGATGGGGCCGTCGATCATTTTGCCGTTCAGCGAAACCACGCCGAGTCCGTTACGTTCGCCCTCTTCTGCCGCCTCGATGACGCGTTTGGCGTGATCCACTTCCTGCTGGGTTGGCGCATAAGCGTTGTGCAGGAGATCGATCTGCCGTGGGTTGATCAGCGATTTACCGTTAAAGCCCATTTTGCGGATCAGGTCGACTTCCCGCAGGAATCCCGCTTCATCATTCAAATCTGACCAGACCACATCGAAGGCGTCGATCCCGGCGGCACGCGCGGCATGCAGCACGGCGCAGCGGGCATAGAACAGCTCAGTGCCGTCGCCGCGTTCGGTTTGCATATCCATCACATAGTCGAATGCCGCCAGCGCGATGCCGATCAGACGCTGGGAGCTGCGGGCAATGGCCACCGCGTTGATAACACCGACGGCAGATTCAATCGCCGCCATCACGCGGGTGGAGCCGATATCACGACCGCATTCCATCTCAATGCGCTCAAGATGACGTTCCAGCTCGTAAATATCTTCCGGGGTGTCGGTCTTCGGCAGGCGCACCACGTCAACGCCAGCGCGCACCACGGCTTCCAGATCTTTGAGGCCAAAGGGCGTGTTCAGCGGATTGATACGGACCACGGTTTCAATGTCTTTGTACATCGGGTGTTGCAGGGCGTGGAACACCAGCACGCGGGCGGTGTCTTTTTCACGCAGGGCGACCGCATCTTCCAGATCGAACATGATCGAGTCCGGACGATAGATAAACGCGGTGGAGAGCATGGCGGCATTGGCGCCGGGGAGGAACAGCATGCTACGACGGAGCTTTTTCATAGCAGTTTCTCCCAGTTGATATTGTCACTGTCGCTGGCACGTAAAATGGCGCTTTGCAGACGGGCGCGGATAACACAATCCAGCGCGCCTTTATCTTCGATGATGACCACCGCCTGGCGGACATCCATATTGCGCAGCGTAGCGTCCACGACCTGACGGATCTGGTCGCCGAACTGCTTAATCACTTCACTGTGGATGACGATGTCCAGCTCACCTTCGGCGCGGGCTATTTTCACCATCAGGTCGCTGGACTCCATGGTCCCGGCCAGCGCCTCCCTAACAATTTTCATATTTTATGTCCTGAGTTTTTTAAGCGACTTCCGCGCTGTAGTGCATTTCAAGGTGCGCGAAAGTGGTATCCGGTACGATTTCCCGAATACGGGAAAACTGGTGCGTTTTCAGTAAACGCCTGACTTCCGAAGCTGAGATGGCATTACCCGTGGCTTTAATCCGTGGGATCTCCACGACCTCAACGGCGCCGGCCAGCAGGTGGTGCATGGTCTGGTTGTACTGGCGGGTAATGTCGCAAAACGGCTCCGAACCGATAAAACGATGGGTGATGCCAAGCGCCGGGGCGATATGGTTGCGGAAAATCAGCAAGTCGATTTCGCTCCACGCCTGCTGTACTTTTCCGGTCTCCTTAAGGAAATAGGCCGGAAAAGTGGCCCGGGAAATGATGTATTCCGAGCCTTCATGCACGGTGACGTTGGGCAGATGGGCAACACCGGCTTTCACCATCTTGAAGCGCGCCGTAAACGGGAAAAATGAGGCATCTTCCTGCACCACAAACAGATGCAGATGGTCACAGGACATCGCGGCCTGTTCCACCAGATGACGGTGGCCAAGCGTAAAGGGGTTAGCGTTCATGACAATGGCCCCGATGCGCTCACCCGCCACCTTCTGGCGCTGCAACGAACGGCAATAGCGACTGATGCCTGACGGGGTGTTTTCCATTAACACCGCGTTATTCCCACTCTGGGCAATGGGCCAGAATCCGCTGTGTTGAAAACGCTCCCGGTTACAGGGGCGCGTACACAGGAACAGATGAAAATGTCCCCGCGCCAGCGCCAGGTGTTCCACTTCTGCCAGCAAACGGGCGCTGAGATTTTCACCGCGTAGCGATTCATCAACAGCAACACATTTGATGACGTTGGCGGTCAGACCCGCACAACCCACCAGCCGGGAGCCGGACCAGGCTTCAACAAAAGTGGTGATATCGTGGTCCAGACCCAGGCCGCTGTCCGCCAGCAGAGAGCGAATCTGCGTAAAACGCTGTGATCCGCTGGCAACATCTGCAACGCGAAAATCGATGGGGAGTTGTGCTTGCATACTTCCGCCTGTTCCTTAGTGCATGGCTGCCAGTGATTGCGCTGGCGCATCTGCTATCACATTGCTGAGATGACCGATATTCTCGATCTCCACTTCAATGCGATCCCCTGCATGCATAAACAGCGGCGGGGTGCGTTTTTTGCCAACGCCGCCCGGCGAACCGGTGATGATCACGTCACCAGGATTCAGGCGGGTAAAGGTACTGATGTACTCGATAAGCTCTGCCACCTTGTGGATCATGCTGGCGGTGTTGTCTTCCTGCACCATGCGGCCGTTAAGCCAGGTGCGGATCGCCAGCTGATGCGGATCGGGGATTTCATCCGCAGTAGTCATCCATGGGCCAAACGCGCCGGTCTGACGCCAGTTTTTACCGGCGGTAAACCAGGTGTGCTGCCAGTCACGCGCGGATCCATCCATATAGCAGCTGTAACCGGCAACGAAGCTAAGCGCCTCTTCACGGGAGATATCTTCCCCGCTTTTGCCGATGATCACCGCCAGTTCACCCTCGTAATCAAACTCCCTGGAGTGGCGTGGTTTGAGGACCGGCGTCTGGTGCCCGGTTTGTGAATCAGCGAAGCGGATAAACAGCGTCGGCGCCGGGTTGTGCTGGTCAAACTCTTTGCGTTTTTCGGCATAATTCATGCCCACGCAGAGAATTTTTCCTGGGTTATCAATCACCGGTAAAAATTCCAGTGCATCGAAGCTCAGATCCGCTTTTTCGGCGATAAACTGCTGCGCTTCATGTAACGCATCGGCGGCGAGCAGCGATTTCAAATCACCGTAACTGCTCCCCAGACGACGCCCCAGATCGACCACACCATCTGCTTTCACGATCCCGTAACTGCGGATCCCCTGATGGACAAAGCTTGCGAGTTTCATATCAGTTCCTGTAACACATAAATCAAACGAGGAAGTTGCCAAGTACCAGCAACGATACCGAGACGTTGATTGCACCGCCGATACGGGTGGCAATCTGGGCAAACGGCATCAGGCTCATACGGTTGCCCGCAGTGAGGATGGCAACATCCCCGGTACCACCCTGCCCGCTCTGACAGCAGGAGACGATGGCAACATCAATCGGGTGCATACCGATTTTTTTACCGACGAAGAAGCCGGTAGCAACCAGGGTGGTCACGGTGCTGACGATAACCAGCAGGTTAGTCAGGGTGAACGCGTGAACCAGCTCCTGCCACGGAGTAATAGCAACGCCAACGGCGAAGAGGATTGGGTAAGTCACTGAGGTCTGGAAGAATTTGTAAACGACCTGAGAACCTTCGAGGATTTTCGGCGATACGCCGTGAACCAGCTTCACCAGCACCGCCATAAACAGCATGCCAACAGGCGCAGGCAGACCGATCAGTTTGTGGCCCAGCATGCCCAGCATATAGAGCAGCACGGCCAGTAATGCGCCGGATGCAATGGTGGTCACGTCCGCTTTGCCGCTGTACGCCGGTGCAGCCGGTGCTTGTTCATCGGTGTTAGCGCGATTAGGCATCAGCTGACCTTCACCGGTCAGGTGCGGAAAGCGTTTACCCAACTGGTTCAGACAGCCGGAGATAATGATCGCAGTCAGACCGCCAAGCATCACCATCGGCAGAACGCGACCCAGTGCAACGCCCTGATCCATATGCAGAATAGTGGCGTAACCGATAGAGAGCGGGATCGCGCCTTCACCCACACCACCGGCCATGATCGGCAGGATAATAAAGAAGAAGATCTGGAACGGTTCGAGACCGAGCAGCATACCGACGCCCATCCCCACCAGCATGCCGGCAATTTCACCGCACAGCATCGGGAAGAAAATACGCAGGAAGCCCTGAATCAGCGTGGTGCGATTCATGCTCATGATACTGCCCACGATAATGCAGCAGATATAGAGGTACAGAATGTTGGTGGATTTGTAGAACTTGGTGGTGGACTCAACCACCACGTCCGGCAGCAGGCCGTAATAGACCATCGCCGACGGGATAAAAGTGGCGCAAATCGCCGCCGCCCCGAGTTTGCCGATAATCGGCAGACGTTTACCGAATTCACCGCAGGCAAAGCCGAAGAATGCCAGTGTTGCAACCATCACTACGATGTCGCTGGGTAATTTTCCCCCCAGACAATCGACAGCGATTAACACGCCAGCCAGCACAAATAGCGGCAATGGAATAATCCCGACTTTCCAGGTATCCATGATGTGCCACCATCTGTCTTTTAACGATGGTTTTTGAATCGATAGCGATTCAGAGGTAATAGAAAAAGAATCGTCAGTTGTGCTCATAATTAAGCCCCTTGGTTATTTTGCAGCGTCAGAGTAAAGGGCCAGTCAGCAATAATATGTGAGGCGCCGCATAATAAAACCGGAGTTTTAATGGCATCTATGGTTTTTATGGTTTCTTTTATTTAATGTGATTAATGCCGTAATTATTTCCGTGGTTTTTATGGTTTTTTTAAAATAAAAAACAACTTAATAACATTTCCTAAAACTCTCTGTTTCTTTACCCGCAGCAGTCAGCACCTGGTGTGCAAGGGATCACAAGTTTCCAGTAAACTCGCCACCGCAGCGCCGAAAGATGTTACATTGCTGTTTTTATCGCTCGCACGTGACACCATGAAACTGTCGTTCCAGATTAAGTTATTTATATCGCTGGTTCTTTTTTTCTCCGGTTTGTTCATCTTACTGGGTAGTTATTATTATATCGATGTTGGCCGCCAGCTTTATCAGGAAATGAGTGTCCGGGCAAAAATACAAGCAGAAGAAATAGCGATTATTCCGAGTTTACGCAAGTCAATTGCCGAAAAAGATATTTCGGCAATATCGCAATTTATGCAAAAAGTCGTCAAGCGTAGCGACGCCAGCTTTATTGTGATTGGCGATAATAACGGCGTGCACCTTTTTCATTCTGATAATGATGCCCGGGTGGGGACTTTGTTAGTCGGCGGGGATAATCAGGAAGTCTTACAGGGGAAAAGCCTGACCACGATTCGCCAGGGTGGGCTGGGTATTTCTCTGCGCAGTAAAGCGCCTGTTTTTAATGAGGCGGGTCAGGTTATTGGTATTGTTTCCGTTGGCTATCTGACCAGCTATCTCGACACCATCACCCTCGGTAAAGCGATCAATATATTTATTGCCGCGGTACTGCTGCTGGCAGCCCTGTTTATCTTCTCGTGGTTCTTTACCCGTGGGATCAAAAAGCAGATCTTCTCCCTGGAGCCACGGGAAATTGGCCTGCTGGTGCGCCAGCAAAAAGCGATGATGGAGTCGATTTATGAAGGGGTAATTGCCATCGACGGCAATCTGCGAATCGAGGTGATCAACCAGGCGGCGAGAACCTTGCTCGACCTGAGCCAGCCAACCCGGGAGCTGCGCGGGCAGTTGATCACTGAGCTGATTCCTGGGGTACCTTTCTTCTCCCGCAATCTGATGCTGGAGAAAGACACCCATGATGAGATCTGCCGCTTTAATCAGGTTACGGTGATTGCCAGCCGGGTGCGGATCATGCTCGAAGATAAGCTCCAGGGCTGGGTGATTACCTTTCGCGATCGCAACGAGATCGACAGCCTCAGCGCCCAGCTCAGCCAGGTTAAACGCTATGTCGACAACCTGCGCATTATGCGTCATGAGCAGTTGAACAGAATGACCACCCTTTCCGGGCTGTTGCATATGGAGCGTTACGATGACGCGGTGCGTTATATCCAGGCCCAGTCTGAGCACGCCCAGGAGCTGCTCGATTTTATTTCATCCCGTTTTCACTCACCCACGTTGTGCGGATTGCTGCTGGGCAAAGCCGCGCGCGCCAGAGAGAAAGGGGTCGAACTGGTGTTTGATCCCAGTTGTCAGATGGCAAGGCCCGCACACCTGCTGGCAGAAGCCGAACTTATCTCGATCATTGGTAACCTGCTGGACAACGCCATTGAAGCCACTCAGCGCGCGGAGTTACCACACGATCCGGTTGAAGTGTTGATCCTGCAAAATGACCGCGAGCTGATCATTGAAGTGGCGGATCGCGGCGTGGGGATCGCCCCGGCCCTCCGGCATCATATGTTTGAGCGCGGAATGACCACCAAGCGCAATGGCGATCATGGCATTGGCCTGTATCTGATCGCAAGCTATGTCACCCAGGTCGGCGGATCGATTGAGGTCTCCGACAATGCCCCGCGCGGCACGATATTTTCGTTATTTATTCCTGAAACGGGTCACCTACAACGCCCCGCTACGACGCTGGAAGATGGTACTTATGCGACATGAACAGATAGATGTGCTGATAGTAGAAGATGAGAACGAGCTGGCTCAGCTCCATGCGGAACTTATCGGTAAACATCCGCGTTTGCGGCTGGTAGGTATTGCCACCTCTCTGGCGGAAGCTAAGGCTCAGCTTACCAGTAAGCAGCCGCAACTGGTGCTGCTGGATAACTATTTGCCGGACGGCAAAGGCATCACGCTTATCAGCGATCCGATGATTATTCGCGCCAATTGTTCGGTGATTTTTATTACCGCCGCCAGCGATATGGACACCTGCAGCCAGGCGATCCGCAACGGGGCCTTTGACTATATCCTTAAGCCTGTCTCCTGGAAACGCCTGAGTCAGTCGCTGGAGCGCTTTGTGCAATTTGCCGAGCAGCAACGGGTATGGAAAATTGTTGATCAACAAAACGTTGACTCGCTGTACCAGCTTCAGGCCAGGAATTACAAACTGGATAACGGCAGCAAGGGGATTGAAGAGAACACGCTCTCCAGGGTGCAGACCCTGTTTACGGACGCGGGAGAACGCTGTTTCTCCGTGGATGAAGTGGTCACACAAACGGGGTTAAGTAAAACCACCGCCCGCCGTTATCTGGAACACGGCGTGGAGTCAGGGTTTTTAGCCGTCGAGATGCAGTACGGCAAGATTGGTCACCCGCGCAGAATGTACCGCCGCACGCAGGAGAGTGCGTAGGAATTGTGCGTGACAGGTAAATGCAAAAGGCAACGCCTGTTGCCTTTTTAGTGTTTGCTCCCTCTCCCGTGGGAGAGGGCCGGGGTGAGGGCATCAGACCGCAGAGGACTGCTTCAGCACATTCCCGTACAACCGCTTGATCCCATCGGCATCCGTTTCGGAGTAAACCCCCTGCAGCTCAGGTGAGAAGCCCGGCAGCAAATTCACGCCCTCTTCCAGCGCCAGGAAATAACGCTGCACTGCGCCGCCCCAGACTTCACCAGGCACCACGCACAGCACGCCCGGCGGGTACGGCAGCGCCCCTTCAGCCGCAATGCGCCCTTCCGCCTCGCTGATACGCACCAGATCCACATTGCCGCGAATATACTCCTGATGCGCATCCTGTGGATTTACCGCCACTGCCGGGAAACTCTCTTTGCGGAACATCTCTTTTTGCAAATCTTTCACATCAAAGCTGACGTACAGATCGTGCATCTCCTGGCACAGCTGGCGAAGAGTGTAATCGCGATAGCGCACCGGGTATTTGTTATAGATGGTCGGCAGAACGGCAGCCAGCGGCGTGTCGTCTTCAATATGACGCTCAAACTGGGACAACATCGCCACCAGGTGAGCCATTTTCGCCGTACTTTCTGCCGGCGTCAGCAGGAACAGGATCGAGTTGAGATCGCATTTTTCCGGCACGATGCCGTTCTCACGCAGGTAGTTCGCCAGAATGGTCGCCGGGATCCCAAACTCGGTGTACTCCCCGGTTTGCGCATCAATGCCCGGTGTGGTCAGCAGCAGCTTGCAGGGATCGACAAAGTACTGATCCTGCGCATATCCCTCAAAACCGTGCCAGCGCGCGCCCGGTTCAAAGCTAAAGAAACGCCGCTCGCGGGCAATCACCTCAGTGGGATGATCCTGCCACGGGCGTCCGGCGATTTCCGGCGGCACGAAGGGCTGGATCATTTTGCAGTTGGCGATGATCGATTTACGCGCTTCAATCCCCACTTCCACGCATTCGGCCCACAGACGGCGGCCACTCTCACCCTGATGGATCTTCGCGTTCACATCAAGCGCGGCAAACAGCGGGTAGAACGGGCTGGTCGAGGCATGCAGCATAAAAGCATTGTTCAGCCGCTTATGCGGGCAAAAACGCGCCTGTCCGCGCAGGTGATTATCCTTTTTATGGATCTGCGAGGTTTGTGAGAAACCGGCCTGCTGTTTATGTACGGACTGGGTGACAAAGATCCCCGGATCGTTTTCGTTGAGCTCCAGCAGCAACGGCGAGGTGTCCGCCATCATCGGAATGAACTGTTCGTAACCGACCCATGCGGAGTCAAACAGGATGTAGTCGCAGAGCGTGCCGATTTTATCGATAACCTGGCGGGCGTTATAAATGGTGCCATCGTAAGTACCGAGCTGGATCACCGCCAGCCGGAACGGGCGCGGCTGGCTGGCTTTTTCCGGCGCCACTTCACGGATCAGCTCGCGCAGGTATTTCTCATCAAAACAATGGTCGTCGATGCCGCCAATAAAGCCAAACGGGTTACGCGAGGCTTCCAGATAGACAGGGGTCGCCCCGGCCTGAATCAATGCGCCGTGGTGGTTGGATTTGTGGTTGTTGCGGTCAAACAACACCAGATCGCCGCGCGTCAGCAGAGCGTTGGTCACCACTTTGTTCGCGGCAGAAGTACCGTTAAGCACAAAGTAGGTTTTATCGGCATTAAACACTTTCGCGGCGAACTTCTGGGCATGCTTGGCTGAGCCTTCATGAATCAGCAGGTCACCCAGCTTGACGTCGGCGTTACACATATCGGCACGAAAGAGATTTTCGCCAAAGAAGTCAAAGAACTGTCTGCCCGCCGGATGTTTTTTGAAGAACTCCCCGTGCTGGTGGCCAGGGCACGCGAAGGTGTCGTTCTTCATCGCCACATACTGGCGCAGGGTGTCAAAAAACGGCGGCAGCAGGTTGTCTTCATAGTCACCGGCAGCGGTCTCCAGCTCCAGCCAGTCCTGGGCTTTACCGTCGATAATTGCCGTGACGCCTTCCGGAACGTCAGTTTTCTTGCTGTCGAACAAAAACACCGGCAGGTTGAAGCCCGTCCGCCTGAGCAAGGCCAGAATGCCGCTACGACTTTCCGCCAGCGTAATGACGACTGCCGCCACATCCGTAAAATCGGTACTGTCCAGCGTCACCTTTTCACGATGGGTGGACAGAGTGGATACCAGCTCACGGCTGACGGCAATTTTCATTGTTTTCATAAGCACACATACCCGTTGCAGGGGAAAAAAGGCCCCGGATGAAGCGCTTGCTTCACCGAACGAACGTGTCTGACTGGAACCAGCTCCGACCGCCAGACATCAGTAAAAGCAGATAAGCTCTGATTTTAATGTTGTCCTACAGTGAGCGTGCGATAGCCTCACCGCATGGTGAGTGAAGTATGGGATAAAATTGAACGGGTGAACATTCGCACTTGCGCGCGATGCATCTGGTGGAGTGATGAATACAGCGTCATCCCAGGCAGCCCCGTGTGGTTGAGAGGAAAATTCGCGCAATCATGTCACTATTTATTCGCAGGTGCAACCGACGAGGCGGTAGCTAAATGCAACTTAATGCAGTTCAATTTTTAATTGTTTATATAAGTGAATATATTTAAAAGATAAATAGTCATTAGATTCACATTATTCAGGCATAATAATGTGCTTATCCTCGACATAATATGCAGTTGATCTCGTCAAGCATCAGGAGAAAACACGTGTTTACTGGACCTTTTATCAATGCCGCCGCCGTCCTGCTGGGCGGTGTGCTGGGGGCGGTGCTGAGTCAGCGTTTACCCGAACGCATTCGCGCGAATATGCCATCGATTTTTGGTCTTGCATCATTGGGTATTGGCGTTCTGTTGGTGATTAAATGCGTCAACCTGCCGGTGATGGTCCTCGCCACCCTTGTCGGTACGCTGATAGGCGAACTCTGTTATGTGGAACGCGGCATCAGCGGCGGAGTAAACGGCCTGCGTAAACTGCTGCAAAGACGCCGGACTGGCAACCATGCTCCGGATGGTCACGAGGCATTTATTCAAAGCCTGGTGGCGATTATTATTCTGTTTTGCGCCAGCGGCACCGGGATCTTCGGCTCCATGCGCGAAGGGATGACCGGGGATCCCAGCATCCTGATTGCCAAAGCCTTTCTCGACTTTTTCACCGCATTAATCTTTGCGACTTCACTGGGCATTGCAGTGGCAGCGATTTGTGTGCCGATGCTGATGATTCAGCTCACCCTCGCTTACAGTGCGACGTTAATCATGCCGCTGACCACGCCCGCGATGATGGGGGACTTCACCGCCGTCGGCGGCGTGCTGCTGTTGGCAACAGGCCTGCGGATCTGTGGTATCAAGATGTTTGCCGTGGCGAATATGCTGCCTGCGCTGGTGCTGGCGATGCCAATTTCCGCGCTATGGACCGCTTTTTTTGCCTGAAGATACATGCACTGAACGCAATCTGGTGATAGATTGTGCAGTCTGCAAAGATTTGAAGAAATTTCGTTGACGAGGCGAGACGGATCAGGTTTAATGCGCCCCGTTGCCCGGATAGCTCAGTCGGTAGAGCAGGGGATTGAAAATCCCCGTGTCCTTGGTTCGA
>NZ_CBFFRJ010000097.1:0-19163 GCF_965644225.1 Phytobacter sp. V91
GATTCGACACCCATATCAAAACCGGTAACTCTCAACCTTTCAAGGTCAAGTGTCAGATCAAGTCGCGACTAATACAAGTAAAAGCCGATTTTAGAATCGGCATTGTCAATGCTATAAATGATTTATTTTGATTGCGTTTTTTTATTTTTAATTATTACTAATGATTCGTTCGGGATGACTAGTGTTGTGTGTTTATCATTTTGAGGTGAAATGACGGTTGATTTTCCTGGGCCAGTAAATACTGCATTAAAGTTTGTGTATTTTAAATATTCATCACCAAAATCACTATGTGACCCATTAAACCCATACTCTTTTGCGTATGCAATGTAAGGTTTCTTTAAGTGGATAGTAATATGTTCTTGTCTGATATTTAATAATCTCATTGTTCCATTCATTAAGCTTGTGTTTGCGCCACTTAACAATAGAGGAAGGATGAATAGCGTCATTAGGCTGATTGATTTTTGTCTTTCCGAACTAAATATATCATTAAGACCATTCCATCCTAGTGCACAAAAAAGAGTTGTTGATAGTAATGAAATAATTCCTTTTAGATCAAATTTCGATATTTGATCTACTGACATGAGTAAAATCCATATTGTACCAATAGTTCCTAGTAGCCACATGACTGGCTCTGTTTTTACCTTGAAGTCTAAGGCGTCATTTAAGATGTTTTTAACTCCAAACTTACCTTCTATGAAATTTAGTAAATTATTTAGTGGTTTCCAAATTAGTCGGTTCGTTACAGTTAGACCAGCGCAAGTCATGACACCAATGAAAATGATATACAGCATGCCAAATGTTGCGGCTATGCTTATTAAATATAAACCATCTCCAATGCTTATGTCGTATGCGAAGTAGCCTATTGTATGAAAATACATCATTAAAATAATCCCACCTACAAGTATGCTAAGTGGGGCTAATGATTTGATCATTTTATTCGATTTATCTATAAGGGTTACAATCATTCTAAACTCCTTTTTAATACCAGTGATAATAGCGAATCATGTTGTTCGCAGAATTATATAGTATTTAGATTTAAGCATCAGGTTGGAGTATTACTATACGAAAAATAGGTATTGCTGGTCTCGAATGTCTGAAGTAGGATAGGGTTGTAACTTGTTGTCTTTCTGACAACTGCCAATGCCCTGGTGATTTGAGAAGGGCGCCTTCGGGTAATCACAATGCCAATGCCATCATAACCTGAGAGATGGCGCTCTTGAGCGGTTTAAGTCTGTTAACCTTTGCGAACAGATGCCTGGCTTTAACAGGTAAAGGTCTCTTCAACGCCGCTGCATCCGCAGCTTCAGTTTTCGATTCATCAACGTAATCCACTTTTACAGGATTTTTCTTCTGCACGGGCATTCTTGCCTATACCACTTAACCCCTAGGGACTACGTCCCTTGAGGGCTGGTTCCACTACTTTCGATGGAGCCTCCTATGTCTGTATTCGACATTACTGTTACGCATATTTTGGAGAAAACTCATTCAGCAACTGAATTCATTTTCATGGTTTCTGAAGTTGAAGGGATCCTGCAGACTGCCACCGCATTGACCACTTCAGGTGTACCTGATTCTTTCAACGAGGACGGTTGGCCAGATCGCGATTTTCATGCGATTTCCCTGGCTGAAAGTTTCGGTGAAGCTCTGGAGCGTCAGCTTATCCCCGCACCCTTACTTTGTTATGTTGAGGATGTAATCAAACAGGGAATTCGCTATGACGCTGAGAGTGGTTCGAATGCGTGGAACTATGGTTTCCGTTTAGGAACTCAACGTGTACGTGAAGAATTCTACGAAGATTAATTTTACATGTAGCTCTTTCTGACTTTACCAACCCATGCGGGGAAACCCCCCGCATCGCGGTAAAGGTTTCTCCGCCTTTATTGATGGAGAAACACAATGAGTCTGATGCTCATCCTGATAACCAGAGCGGCATCCGTTCTGAAACAGTTTTCTAAGGCACGTCAACAGCCTTCAGGCGTCTGGATTGTCAACAGGTCGAAGCACAGCAGCTTCCGACCAGAGGTCATCCAGGAGGAGGAGGGTTTTACCGCCGTCATTGCACGTCGCACGGGTTACAGTTCTCTTGACTGGACCTATCAACGATGTGCCACTGCAGGCTGGTACCCGTCTTACCGTCAGGCAATGAGAGCCGGCCGTCTAATGGCCCAACAATTTGCTGACTTACGCTACCGTTTCGACTAATTCATTCCTGATTTTTTTACCCACTTCCCTGGGGAGGCTTCCCTCCAGGGGAGTACTCCTCCTTAAAATTTGAGGAGTCTATATGATTCGCTTTACGTCAACTGAACTTCGTCCTCTGCTATCACAACGTGGCGGTATGCAAAGGCCACTGTTGCTTGAGAAAAACCACGGTATATATCTCACGGTGATGGATGACAAAAATCCCGGAGAATGGCTCAAAGCATGGGCGGAAGGTTGTGATCCCTCCAAAGATGAAAACTGGTCAGAAAATGCTGATTTGTTAATCCCTGAGAAGGAATACTCCTTCAAGACCTTCATGGAACAAAGCAAATTCGACGCGGTACTGAACGAACAGCACGATCTTTTTATGATGCCGTCGAATGGCCCGGTGGGTACAGGTATGACAATTCGTAAAGAGACCCGTCCGCCTGAAAAGGCGTATGTTCTTGTTGATGAGTACCGCAATAATATCTGCTGGCTCTATGATCAGTCTCTCCGACATTTGCCCGCCTGTGTGAATAACGCTGAACGTCTTAGCTGGCGCTCACAGGCATTGTACGTACTTGACAGGGTTATACGTCTGGACTGCAAACGGGCAAAACAGGCTGACCGCGAGATGTTTGCGAATGCTGTTCGCAGCGTTCGCGATAGTGTCAGTGAGGTTATGTCTGATGGTTCATTACGTTACTCCGGTAACCGCTGTTGATGATCCGGCACGCTGTTTAACAAATTCACTGCAGCTCGCCGCTGCAATTTTCCGGCAGGGACTTTCCCTGACCGGGAGGTCTCTGCTCTGCTGATTTATTGAAGGGTAGCAGTATGGGACTTGAAGTATTTCTTCTCAAAGAGTCAAAAGCACTGGCTTTGCCGGTGAACCATTCACCTGACTCTCAGGTCTGGATGCCAGCAGGGAAATGGCTGTGTTGTTCTGAAAAATGGCGTCAGTCCGGGGGCATTTGTGGGTTGGCCGCCCGGATAGACTGCCAGGCTACGGGGCAACATTTTCATCCACCGGTGCCCGAGCATCTGGTTTTCTTCGGGGACAATACTGAACTCTTTAACTGGGTACACCAGAACGTTCAGGCTTTTAACTACAGGGGAAGCGCGAAAGTGCGTCTTTTGCGAAAACACCTTGCATACATGATTCAGACATTACCCGACGTCACCCTGGTTGATAACTGGGGACCGGCACTCCTTAACGCATTTGATTTTGAGCATGACGAACTTTATTTCGTGGCCCTGGGCTTTCCAGCGAACGGCATAAAACGTTAACTCACCCATTTCACTTCCGATGGTGCATCTCTCCGCCATCGGCAGGGATGCGCCCGTTCATCAGGTACATCTCTATGAAAAATAACGTGCGCCGCCACAAGGCGCCGGCAATTAAACAGAATGACCTTTATCAGCAGGTCACAGATAAAATCATCGCGGCCCTTGAAAAGGGAACGCCTCCGTGGCGCAGGCCATGGCGTTCTGCACAGCATGTTCATGGCAATGCGCTACCTGTTAACGCCACCACCGGTCGCCACTACAGCGGTGTGAATATCCCGCTGCTCTGGATGTCAGCAGAGGAGAGAGGGTTTACTTCTGATCGCTGGCTGACATATCAGCAGGCAAAAGCGGTGGGTGGTCAGATTCGCAGGGGAGAAACCTGCACACTGGCCATCATCTTTAAACCGTTTGAAAAACAGGCGTCGGATCTGAATGACAATCTGTTGTTTGATGCAGAGGGAAAGCCGGTGATGGAATCGCTGGCGATGCTCAAACCCTTGCAACTTTTCAATGTGGCACAGTGTGATGGCCTGTCTGAGGCCGTCACCGGCACGGGACAGGAGACAAATAATGGACCTGTTTTGTCGCTCTCCGAAGACCAGCTCGGAAAGGTTTTGACGATCCTCAATGCCACCGGTGTGGTCTGTTCGTCGTACCGGCAGAACAGGGCCTACTATCAACCGTCAACTGACAGGATAGTGATGCCCAGTACTCCTCAGTTTGAGACTGAAAGTGATTACTGGTCCACGTTACTTCATGAGCTCGTGCATGCCAGTGGCCACAGCAAACGACTGAACCGTGAGGGGATAACGTCTTCTTCACGTAAGTTTGGTGATCCGGTCTATGCGTTTGAAGAGCTCATCGCGGAAACCGGCAGCGCTTTTCTCTGTGCTGAGCTCGGTATTCTGGGTGAGGTACAACACGAAAGTTATCTTGCCGGCTGGCTGAAGACGCTGCGGGAAGACAAACGTGCCATTTTCCGGGTCTGCCGGTTTGCCCGGGAAGCATCGGAATATCTACTGAGCCCGCTGCATCAACGTGCAGAACAGGCGGCTTAATCTGAACTAACGGCTCCGGCCGTCAATCCCCCTGAGGGCATCTTCCTCAGGGAGATGCCCTCTTTTATTTTCATAAATTGAGGAAATTTACATGTTTTCATGGTGCAACAATCGTCTTGAAATTACCGCGTCATCTGCCCGCATTGAGGACGTCCAGTCCTGGATTAACGGTACAGAAACGCCGCGTTACCGCCACGCTGTCCAGCAGGCAATAAAGCTCTTTCTGGCAGGCTGCAGCGGAATACTGAAACCCGTCAAAGCAACGGAATTTAAGCCGTATCCGTTGCTGACATCGAATGGCACGGGGGCATCAACCTCGACCAACCAGGCCTTCCAGCACTTCGTTGAGATGCTGGAGAGCAATGTGTGGCTGGATAAGGCTACCCTTACACGTCTTGAACGTATTTACCTGCAGTCAGGGATAGGCGCGCTGAAGTGGGAAAACATCTCTTACAGTGCCAAGCAGCAAATGACAAACCTGATAGCGTTGCACTACGCCGACTGGTTTGGGGTTGCAGGCGACAACGGTATGTTCGATCCGCAGGAGCGCTGGGAGTATCTCAGTATCCTGCCGGAATCCACCTGCCCCTGTGACATGCTGATCGTGATGGCATCGCGTCTAATGACTGAGCTGAACGGCACTGGTGGTTTATTCCGCGGGGTACCGACGACAACTGAGTTGTACACGCAACTGTTCGGCACGGAGTTTCCGGCCGGACATCAGGTGCGCTGGACCCGGGAAAGCCTCAACACCCTGGTTCTGACGTTCACATCCCCCTGGTACCCGCCGTCAGGTGAGGTGATGGGGGAGCTGTCCGGGCTATTCGATGCCGAAATTCGGCATTCGTGGCATTCTCCGGAGGCGAAGCTCGCCGGTTACAACTGCTTTGACAGGGGAGACCATGTTGACAGCGGTACAGGCCCGGAAGAGCCACAGCCAGAAGGTGCCCGAATGTACCTGGTGACGCCTGAACCGGCACCGGTATCCACGCCGGTGACATATGGCAGTCTGAGAGCCTGATTTTCACCATACCGGCCACAACGTAAGTTGTGGCCTTTTTTGCCTTCAGGGGAAACACCGTTTCCCCTTTTCATGGGCTGCGTGTTTCCTCCGACCGGAGACATGCATGAACACCGTTACCAACCACGAAAAAGCCTTTATTTCACTCTTTAATCAGACGGCGCGCTACCACCATCGATACCAGGTATTTGAAGACTTCATCAGCTGCAGCGTCATTGCGCTGCAGAATGGTCTCCAGTTCTGCGAGAAGCGGGAAGAGAAGTACATGCGCATCGTCAGTCGGTATGAGAAAGGTGATATGCAACGTATGGCACAACTGCTGGCCCACGTTGTAAACGGACTGGAATATTCGCCCGGGGACTTCCTGGGCAGTATCTTCATGCAGCTCGATTTGGGGGATAAATACCGCGGCCAGTTTTTTACGCCGTGGAGTGTGGGCCTGATGATGGCCAGACTTCAGCTCGGTGTGGTGGAAGAGCAGTTCAGGGATAAACCCTTTATTACGTTATCAGAACCGGCCTGCGGCGCCGGCTGTATGGCCCTGGCATTTGCCTGGGTGTTACGCGAGGCGGGTTATTCGCCGCATCGGTACCTGTGGGTGTCGGCCACGGACATTGATCCGCTGGCAGCCGGCATGGCGTATATACAACTTTCGTTAATCGGTGTCCCCGGAGAAGTGGTTATTGGTAATTCTCTGAGTGGCGAACGCCGGCGTGTGCTTTATACACCGGTTCATCTTCTGGAGAACTGGACATATCGTCTTCAGCAACGAATGGATGAAGCAATGGCAATCGAGTAATAACAAACAGAAAGGCCACGTTCACGTGGCCTTTACTTTTGAGTTCTTAAAGAGGCTCATAATTATCAACCAGAGATTACGGGTCCCAGTCCCCGGACAAGCCATATCAAAATTGGAATGATGTAGCTAAAAGCAAAGCAAAAGTTAAATAAATCGAAGATTCTGTCATTGAAGAGGGTTGTGTCCCAAAAGATGAATGTTACAAACGCTGCATAGACAATGGCAATAATATAACCGATGACAGGGGTAAGCATCGTCATGAGTCGTAAAAGTAATCGGTCACTGGTAATGTTTGTATAAATCCCAAATGCAATCATAACTACGATTGTAAAAAGGATCATGGCCCGCCAGCTATTGTAATCCGAAGGGAATTTATTTTGGCCCATCATCATGAACCAAAATAGTAATTCCGTACCGTATATGGCCAATGGGATGATAAGCAAAATACAGTTTGCGAACCTTTTGTTTATTTTCATTATTATCCTTATCAGAATATGAATTCTGGTGTTCTGAATTACACAAAGTATTCATCGTTGATTATGGTAATGGCTCATCGAGATTCATGGCTATCATAGTAAGGGTCTATCGTCCATGAACCGTGCCTGCCTGCAACGGTTGCTGGTCTCTTCCGGGCTAAATGAAAAAAAGAACGGAGAGGGATTTCACGGGACAGCAAAAGTCTGGTGAGCCTGAATTCATAAATGACGATGGAGTAAAAAGTCATGCCGTACTCTTCGATGCGTTCGGATCAACTCGATTAATCGCGCCCTCAACAAAATGGTAAACTTGCTGACACTCTTCTTCGTTTAACTCCCTTCCGAGCTCGAATTCGATTGAATCGACAACCAGTGAGACATAACCCTCCACCGAACGGAACATTGCATCGTAAATAACTGAATCAGTTAAACTGTTCATAGGGCACCTCATGTGTGGATGTGGTTGCATTAAGGCGTAACGGAGCGCTCCCGGCGTGTCACAATATCGCTGTTGTATCGCGCCGGATGAACGCCATCAGGTCCCGCGTTGATGACGACAAATTCACAATTACCAGTGCACAGGCCCGCCATCCTGAGATTGACACCACTGCTACAGTGAGGGGCAGACAACAGAAGAACGTTGGAGAATTTGCTTTTAGCCGTGTCGATAGCTGCACTGATATTCTCCAGATCAGAACACTGATTGCTGGCTCCGCTGGATAGAACAACATCCCCCCCCGGTTTGAATTGCTCTACCATCTGCCTGACTTTGCCAGGCGATGCTCCTATTTTTGTTGTTCCGCGGCCTGATGCCGCAATTTTGTAGCCATGAGCTATTGAGTCACCGATGAAAATCGTATTACCCCACGCCGGGGAGCACATCAGAAGCATCAAACAGAGGCAACAGAGGCGCTTTTTTTGTGTCATTTGGGTTGCCATAAATCCTCTCCCAGGCGGCTTTCAAGTTCCGCGATGCGCCTGGCTTGCTTAGTGATCAACTCTTTATCCGCTTCCTGCTCAGCCAGCAGGGAGAGGATGGCAGCAGGGTTAGCCTGAGTAATAAAACGCATATCGTTTTCCGCGTTAGGCCCATTCACCGTTGCCAGCAGTCGGTCTAAACCGGTTCGGTAGCACTGAATGCTAAAACCAAAATTACTATCGGGCGTCCAGTCGCCTGTTGTTGCTGCCAGCGCAGACGCTTTGAGTGCCTGAAACCTTTCACCGCTAATCATTCCAGCCCCCCGACCACTTCAGGTATTTGTTTCCAGAGGCGGGATGTCCATTCCGGTTTCAGGTGTTCCGGGTTTGAGGAACGATAGGTGGCCATTATCGTGCTACCTTTTCCACTGTTGCTGATTTCTATGGTTAATCGATCATTACCGGCCCAGTTCCGGCTCATACGATAATAAGAGCCGGGTTGAGCAGACCAGCTCGCTCCTTCCGAAATTGCAGAGGCTGACCAGCCTGCGTTTCCCTGGCCGTTATTGCGTGCTGCAGCGACATCAGCATCTGACGTAAAGTTGTAATGCTGTTTAAGACGCATTGCAGCCACGTCGACATTGACAGGCAGCGTGTAGGTTTTGACAACGTCATTTCTAATCCCGGGTATTGAAGCTTTTTGTTGAGACTCTGACGCTGTCGGGTTTTGAGTACCGATAAGTTGCTGCAGTTGATTAATCTGGTGATTAATCTGGTTTTGGCTGCAACCTGATGCTACCAGGGCGAACAGGAGTGCACTAAGACGAAGCGAAGGGTTTTTCATGTGTAACTCCGAAACGTTAAATGATGTGGGGCGCAACAATCCTGGTGCGCCCCTGAGTGGGTCAGAAAGTGAACTGCATTTGGGCAACGGCACCGTATGTGCGATCGGTGCCGGCGATACCGGTAATGTCGAGGTGCACTACGTCGAAGGGGGAGAAGCCCAGACCTGCAGTAAAAGCAGATCCATCATTTGAGATGATGTTCTGGCGATAACCTGCGCGGACCTGCATCCAGCTCCAGGCGTTCAGTTCAGCACCGAGGCTGGCAAACTGCCGTTTTTTGTCGCTGGTAAAGCCGCTGGCCTCCGTCAGATCCACATCCAGGGCTGTGGTGATGAAGCGGTTGTGCCATGCCGCACCGGCTGTGGCCTGCGTGCGGACTTTGAACGTTTCCTTTTCACCATTGATTGCTTTGGTATCAACAGAACGTGGAATGATGTTCTGAACTGCCAGACCGAGTGTCCAGTTGTCGCTCAGGTCGGTGGCCATCCCCAAATCTGCGTTAAAGCCGGTTTTGGTATTGTGGTAATCACTGGAATTGATGTCGTTTTTATCGAAATCCTGTACGGAGACGTTGTAGTTAAAGAGGTCAATACGCTGATATTTCGGGGTGATACCTAAAGACCAGGATTGCCCTGCGGTTTCAAACTGGTGGGCCATTGCGATCCCCACATCGGTGATAACAGCAGCTCGTCCGTGAGCTCTTGAGGTCAGAGAATCTGTATCAACAGAAGATGCCGGGAGGGTGCCATCAGCGACGTTGTCCAGATACTGCAGATCGTGGTCCGAGACTTTACCTTCAACAGACACGGTGCCCCAGGATTTCACCACAACGGCAAACGGAAGGGTCTTGTTTGGCACGGTGGCCACAATGGAGGCTCCCACCTGGCCGTTGGCCTGCGTGTCTTTTAAGTCTTTCAGTTTACTTTTCAGAGCGGCAGCGCTTTCACTGACACCAGTCTGGCTGTCTACTGCGGTGTCAAAACGGTTCCACAGGTCTTTCACATCATCCGCTCTATCCACGGTATTATTCGGATCAGAAACCTGTGCGCCAACAGAAGGCAGGACAATGCTGAAGTCATCAGTCGCACCGAAATGAGTCAGCAGAGCGGGGTTGGACAGGGCTGCAGTACCGTAGTGGCTGGATGCCACGCCTGTACCCCCCATAGCGTCGCTGCGGGCCTCCATATAACTTGTGGCTGCGTGGACTGATGTGGCACCGGTGGCAAGCAGAACGAGTGAAATACAACGAGCAATAATTGAAGCTTTCATCATTTATTTCCTTTTCAATTTCGGTTTTTTAGGCAAAAGAATCCCTGACGCATGCGCGTCAAAAAATATATAATTCTCAGTTAAATTATTTAGATGCTGTTGATATAATTTCTTCTGCTATTTTTCTCCATTCATCATTAATAAATTCATCCGGATTGAGTAATGGAGTCCGGTTTGCTGTACTCCATAAGTTTTGGCAATGTTTCCCTTCAGTACTACGGATTATTCTTTGTATTTGCCTTAAGGCCGATACAGGGAGTATTTCTCCTGTTTTAAGGGTGTTTAGTATCTGGCCTGATGCAAGATACATATCCAGCCTTGAAATTCTTTCTGCCTGAAGAAGAAGTCCACACATACCCAGGAATGAATCAAAATCTTCACGTGTTTTTTCTGTCACTGGACAATATCCAGCGCATTCAACTATCCGTATCGTTATGTTATTAATAATGCGGTAACGCCGGATGAAAATGAAAATATCTTCCAGCTCACAACCCTGTATATCCATTTCCCTGACAAAAACGACATCCGGACGGGTTAAAATATTTACGGGGTCGGATTCCCTGATTCTATTTTTCAGTACACGGGTGGCCTGAAACCAGTCATTAAAGACTGTCAGATGATTAACGGGGCGGGATGCCGTTCCGTCAAGCCATTCGACACTGACATAAAACCATTCAGACAATTTTTTCAGCAAGGGAGCAGTCAGGCAGTCCATGGTGCTTTCGCGACTTTCCAGCACACTCAGGCCAATATTCCAGTCTGAGAGTAGACGTGCAACATTAGTTGCAGTGAGTTTGTGTTCATCCATAAGCAGCCAGAATCGTTCAATAATACGGGTCACGGAAGCCTGCCGGGGAGTAAGGGTTTCACGCATAATGCCTTCCACCAGGAGGTTTACCAGCTCAGCAGATGAGATGCCCAGACGGCCTGATACCAGAGTGATAAATTCCCGCACTGCAGGTTTAAAGCGAATGGCCAGAGGGCTGCCTGAGGTCTTCTTTCCTTCGGAAAGTTGTGCCAGCAATTTATCAATTTCTTCATCCCTTCCGGTTGCCATGCTGGAAAAAATGGAGGTGATATTCAGATTCATATAGAGTCCTGGTGTTAGCTAACTTGCTAAATTATATGCGTTAATTATCATGTATCCGGTGTGAATACGTTACGCCCGGAAGCCGCATCTGTATAACGGAATAAATCGATCGTTCAGATCGAATACACACATGTATTCATGTATTCACTCTGAACCCTGAGGTGAATCAGCAACACCGAAAACTATAAATCCCGTTTTAAAGATTTTTTACGAATGACCAGAACGGGCCATTTTTCCCGGTTAACGTCTACCCAGTGCCACTGTGTGAACAACACTTCCAGCTGAAGAATTGCCCGGGCAGTGGGTTTAAACGGGACACTGGTCAGCCTGAACTGGTACCTGCCCGGGGGCAGTGTGGACAGAATTCGCTGTGCGCGATGATTTGTCAGTAAATGAGAGGCAATGACCACGGAGCCTTTGCTGGACCTCAGAGCATTTCCCAGCGTCTCAAAGAGGCCATCCCAGAACCAGATGACGCGTTGCTGGGGGAGT
Organism: Phytobacter sp. V91; assembly: GCF_965644225.1. Lineage (NCBI taxonomy): Bacteria > Pseudomonadati > Pseudomonadota > Gammaproteobacteria > Enterobacterales > Enterobacteriaceae > Phytobacter > Phytobacter sp. V91. The sequence goes on from NZ_CBFFRJ010000097.1 coordinate 11,443, forward strand.
CTGACTGTACTTTGCCAGGGTGACAGGTGAATAAAGATACGTTGACCATTTTTGTGCCGGCTCTGGATGCAGGCGCTGTTATCCAGTCTGGAACGGACGCTGTTTATGCCTTTCAGAAGGAAAGGGGTGTTGGCCTGAATAAACCAGATAATCAGCGTCCCGGTTGTATGACCGGACCCGGTAATGATGAAACTTAATATCCCGCAAAAACAAATCCAGGTGAGAGCAATAGATATAAGTGTGAGACGTTGCATTGGTTTTCCAGGGCATGATTGGCATGCGCTAAAGGAAACATTTCCTGGCGATTTGCTCCGCTGAAAATTGTGAATCCGCACTGGATAATTTGTTCAATGAGTTAATGTCATTCGGGTTAAACAGAGTTTTCACTTGGAAAATGCATGCACCCACTTAGCGTTACATCATTTTGATGAACCGGGTAGCGGGGGAGCACATGTTCAGAAAACTGAAATTAGGATGGCTGTCAGGTAACGGTGGTGCTCCGGTACCGAAAATTCATTCTCAGTCAGGAGCTTCTGCAGGCGTCAGAGCAAAGGACGGAGGATTCTGGCAGGTGCTCGATGCCCACGGGCTGCTGGATACACCAGAAAGACGAAAACTGGTCAGGATGCTTCGTGAAAACTGCCCCTTCTCAGAAAAAGTGTTAGACGCATGGTGGCTTGAGCCGTTGCACCAACTTGCCACTCGGGTGCAGGGTGCGCCGGCAGCGTGGACAGGCTCGTATTCACACCAGGGAGGATTTTTAGACTTCAGCCTGAATGTGGCGGTCAGAGCCATCAGGCTGGTCAGGGGAATGATGCTGCCACCAGGTGCAACGCCTGAAGAACAGGCTGAGCAGTCCTCGGCATGGGTATGTGCAGTTTACTGGGCCGCGCTTTTTCATCATCTGGGCTGGTTATCGGGAATTGAAGGGGGCACTGAAAATGGCCAGTCCTGGTATCCCGGAATGTCAGTACCGGCAGGAGCCTGGCGTATTCGCCGTGCAACCGGTGAATGTTCATCAATGAATGCAATCTACATAGCCAGCAGATTATTACCAGAAACTGGCGTTCTCTGGATCCAACGCTGGCCAGCGCTTTCTGAAGCCCTGTTTATTTACCTGAGTGGTGCTAAATCTGAATCGGGAATTTTAAACAGCATTGTTGCCGATGCACTGTCAGGATGTGGGTTAGAAAGCAACCCTAAAGGGGTAGAGGTCCTGGTGAATAATACCGGAATGTTAATAAACGGTAACGTACTGAAAAACGAAGATATATCCCCAAAATTATCTGATATTGAGAGTGCTCCATTGTCCAGTCAGGAGAGTATTGAGCCCTCTTCAGAAATAATGGGAATCATTACGAATCAGTATGATAGCGCTCAACAAGGACAACCAGAAAGTGCGGTTTTAGTTAAGGGAAACGAGGCAGCTACGTCTCTCAACTCTTCAAACCCCGTTACAGAGTCTCTGGCTCTCATTTCTGCATTTGAAAACAGTGAGGAAAATTCTGCCAGTACTGAGCAAACAGGAGACAGCACGGCCAGGGCCTTGCCTGCCAGCGAACTTCTTGGCGTGCTTGATCAGCAGATGATGGGTAGCGTCCGGGTTGATTCATCAGCGTCAGCTGATGCAGCTGCTGCGAATGACTCTATACCGGAAAATAATACTGAGGACCAGCAAAATGCAGTGCCGAACATAGGTGCACATGATTCATCGGGTGTGGCATTTTTTGACTGGCTAAAGCGCTCTGTTGAGGATGGTTCAGTTACCGTCAATGAAAGCGACAGTTTATTGCATGTACTTGCTGGTTACGTGTTTATGAACTCTCCGGATTGTTTTTACAGATTTATAGCAACTTTACCGGAAGGGAATCACGATAAATCTCAAATACAGAAGAGTTTCGAAGATTTAAATATTCATCATTTACGAAATGGTAAGGGTTTATACCTTTACCATAAATATGACGCACCGGATAAAACCGGGCGGTTTACCAAAATGTCCGGTTATATGATTCTACCCGGCATTATATTCAAGCAAGGGAGCTGTCCTGAAGACAGCATATGGTTATCACCAAAGAATTAGTTTCTGATAATTCAGGAATATAATGATTTAGAGGTAGTTATGAAAATTAACACACTAGAAGATGTGCTTACTGACTATTTTTTCAGTAAGACTCTTCGCCCTGCAACTGAGTGGAGTTATAGAAAAGTCGTCAAATCCTTTCTGGGTTTTGCCGGAGGCGACATCCAGCTAAATGACGTCGATAAAAAACTGGTTCTGACCTGGCGGCGTAGCGTTATAGCAGACAATACGCTGAGTAAGCGAACATGGAATAATAAAGTGGCTCATATGAGAGCGATTTTTAACCATGCTATTGCCCAGGGGTATTTTTCATATCGGGAGAATCCCTTTAATGGCGCGATTGCCCGTCCCGATGTGAAAAGAAAAAAGACCTTGTCGGATATGCAGATAAAAAAAATTTATCTTCTGATGGAGCAAATGGAACAGGATGAACGTTCAGGAAAAGCAGAAGGCCGACGTAACGCTCTTAGACCGGCATGGTTCTGGTTAACTGCGTTGGATACCCTGAACAGAACCGGGATGCGACAGAATCAATTACTGCATATCCGTCTCAGTGACGTTGATTTGGATAACGGCTGGATAAACCTGAGGCCAGAAGGTTCAAAGAACCATAAGGAGCATCGTGTACCCATTACTGCGAAGTTAAGGCCGAGGATTGAATATCTTTTTAATAAGTCGGTTGAGTGTGGAGCTGAAATGAATGATCAGTTATTCAACATTTCGCATTTCGATGGTGCCCGAAAAGTCCAGTCAGACAACATGGATCACCCGCCATTACGAGCATTTTTCCGCAGGCTTTCAAAAGAATGTGGTTTTACAGTGAGCCCTCATCGATTCAGACACACCATTGCAACGAACCTGATGGCCCAGCCTGATCGTAATATTAAAATGGCGCAGGAGCTGCTCGGGCATTCAACGCCGGCAGTGACACTGGAATATGTTGAAACTGATCTCAACAGGGTGAGGATGATGCTTGAAGAGATGGAGGCAGCTTAACCGCATTACTTAAGTTAAATACAGCTGAACAGGATCAAAAAGAGGAGAAATTATGGTGGTTTTATTTACAGAAGATTGACACAGGAATCATCTGAGGGTAAATACTTTGCCTGAAGTATTTATATGGACGTGAGAAATCCAGAGGATGCGATAACATCCTCCGGATTTAAGTCCCGTGTTCAACGGTGATGCGGTAAGCAAAGTACCTTCATCATGTTGGGGACCACTTGTCTTGCCCGTTAAGGATCTCAACCCTTAACGAACAGGCTCTGAAGAAGTGGTGCCCGGACTCGGAATCGAACCAAGGACACGGGGATTTTCAATCCCCTGCTCTACCGACTGAGCTATCCGGGCAACGGGGCGCATTAAACCTTAATCGCTGTAAGGCGTCAACATTATTTCCCAAAATGCCGGTTGGTTGCTCAACATTGCGGCGATTTGCCTGATTCTGCAGCGCCTGGAGGGCAATCAGGTTAAGGCGCCGCCCTGGCGGCAAAAGGCAAAACGCAGAATATCTTCGGCCAGTCGCTGGGCAGTATCCACATCGGCCTGGCTACGATTGACCAGCATCCGGCTCAGGCCGCCTTCCAGCACCAGCTCCATCTGTTTGGCAACCATGGTCGGGTCATCCACTTCCAGTTGGGTCAGCAGGTCGTGGGTAAAGGCGAATGCCGCTTGTTTTTGCTGCTCGGCCAGCTGGTGTACCGGATGATCGCGATCCGGGTAAAAGGTGCAGGCGGCAATGAACAAACAGCCGGGATAGCGATTATTGCTGACGCATTCGGTTAACGCGCCATAGCGGGCCAGCAGTTTTTGCTCTTTAGTCAGCTCCTCGTTGAGCAGCAGTTGCCTGCGCCAGATCTCCACCTGCTGGCTGAGATGGCGTAGCGCATCATAAAAAAGCGCGTCTTTGTCCGGCCAGAAGCGCTGAAATTCCTCCAGCGAGCAGGGAATACTCTCGGCGACCATTTCCGGTGTGGTATCAGCAATGCCTTTCAATTCAAATAATTGAAGCGTCTGATTTAAAACATCTTCGCGTTGCACGGTAAATTCCTCCGTCTTCAGAAACCAGCTTCCCCACCAAGTGTTGTTTACGGGGCCAGATTGCGCAAATGCCCGACAAAAGCTGGCGCATCCATAAACCCGGTGACGCGCTGCGCCGGGTGTTGTTGGCCCTGCGCATCAAAAAACACAATGGTCGGTAAACCCAGAACCTGTAAATGTTGCAACAGGGCTTTATCCTGCGCGTCGTTTGCCGTGACATCGGCCTGCAATAACAGCGTATTTTGCAGGGCGGCCTGCACCTGTTTATCGCTAAAGGTGTACTTCTCAAACTCCTTGCAGGCTACACACCAGTCGGCGTACAGATCCAGCATCACCGGGCGGCCGTTGGCCTGCGCCAGCGCCTGGTTAAGATCATCCACCGTTTTGATGGTTGTGAAAGGCAGATGCGCCTGACTTTGCGCGGTGGGCTGCCCGAAGGCCCAGTCCTGAAGCGGACGCGCGCATACCAGCGCCGCGCCCAGCAGCAGGATCTGCGCGATGCGCATTACGGGGCGCGTGGCTCCCAGGCTTGTAATAAACGCCCAGGCGAAGAACGCCACGCCGAGCAGTGACCAGAGACGTAATCCCCAGTCATCCCCCACAACGCGCTCCAGCAGGAACACGGGCAGGGCGAGGATCACAAAGCCGAAGGCGATTTTGACCAGCGCCATCCACGGGCCGCTTTTCGGCAGCAGACGGTTGCCAAAGACGGCGACCAGAATCAGCGGTAACCCCATCCCCAGCGCATATAAATAAAGCGTGCCGCCGCCAAGCCACAGGTTACCGCTCTGGGCGATATACAGCAGGATGGCGCTCAGTGGTGCCGTGGTGCAGGGGGAACAAATCAGCCCGGCGATAGCTCCCATGATAAAGACGCCGCCTGCGGAGCCGCCCTGCTGGCGATTGCTCATTAATGTCAGGCGCGTTTGCAAAGCAGAGGGCAACTGCAGGCTGAACAGACCAAACATCGACAGCGCCAGCAGGATAAATACCACTGAGAGGCCGATAAGAACATACGGATGCTGGAGAGCGGCCTGGAACTGCAGCCCGGCGGCGGCCACCACAAGGCCAAGTGCGGTGTAGGTCAGCGCCATGCCCTGGACGTAGATAAACGCCAGCAGCAGCGCGCGGGCGGTAGACAGGCGCTGTTTGCCCCCCAGAACGATACCGGAGATCAAGGGGTACATCGGCAATACGCAGGGAGTAAAGGCCACGCCGATGCCGATCAGCAGCGCCCAGAGCGCGGAGAAGGGCAGGGCAGTGGAACCCGTGTCGGCGTTACCCCTCACCCCGGAAATGTTTTGTCCCCTCTCCTGGGGGAGAGGGTTAGGGTGAGGGCGAACCTCGCTCAGCGGGACGACTTTGGTTTCCGGCGGGTAGCAGAATCCGGCGTCGGCGCAGCCCTGGTAAGTCACCGTCAGCGTTGCCCCTTTTGCCGCCTGTTCAAGGCTGACAGGCAGGTTTAACCGCTGGCGGTAAATCTCACTCTTACCGAAAAACTCATCCTCATGGGATTCGCCAGCCGGGAGCTGTAGCGGCGCCAGACTGGCCTGTGCGGGCGTGAGTTTAATTTGCTGGCGATAGAGGTAGTAGCCCTCTTTTATCTGCCAGTTGAGGCTAAAGTCGCTTTGTTGTTGCTGAAAATCGAACATAAACGCCCGATCCGCAGGCACAAAATCCGAGCGTCCGGGGGCGTCAAAAAGGCCGGCAAGGGCAGGCGTACTGCATAACAGCAGAATCAGCGTAAAGATGCGTTGAGCCATGAGAGGTAATCAAAGTCTCCGTGGGTGACCGGTAGAGCAAGTAATTCTGGGGTCTGGTAAGGATGATGAGATTTCATGCAGGCGAAGAGGCCTTCCAGATGGGCGACGTCGCTTTTCAGCAGTAGCTGTACTTCGTATTCCTGTTCCAGCTTCCCTTCCCAGTAGTACATGGAGGTCGCGCCGGGGAGAATGGTCACGCAGGCGGCGTGTTTGTCGGCTAAGACTTTGGCCGCAAGCTCCTGGGCGGTGGCTTCATCCGGAGCGGTGCAGAGTACAACAACAGCATCAGGCGTGTTCATCGTAAACCTCTTGCAGGTGAAAAGAGGACTATACCACGCGCAATAAAATCGGGCCGCAGTGCGGCCCGGTTTTAACAATTTTTACATCAGAATGCCGCCAATCACGAAGCCCAGTAGCACGCAGAGTGAAATAGCGATAACCCCAGGAACAAGGAACGCGTGATTGAACACAAACTTACCTATGCGCGTGGAGCCCGTGTCATCCATCTCCACCGCTGCCAGTAGCGTCGGGTAGGTGGGGAGCACAAACAGCGCTGATACCGCCGCAAAGGAGGCAATGGCGGTCAGCGGGCTGACCCCCAGCAACAGGGCGGCGGGCATTAATGCCTTGGTGGTGGCTGCCTGCGAGTAAAGCAGGGTTGAGGCGAAAAACAGCACCACCGCCAGCAGCCACGGATAGTTGTTCAGCAGATTCCCTGCCACGGTCTGGATATCCTGAATGTGGTTTTTGACGAAAGTATCCCCAAGCCAGGCGACGCCAAGCACGCAAATACAGGCGCTCATCCCGGATTTAAAGGTACTGGCATTGAGGACCTCGCCGGTATCAATCTTGCAGGTCAGACAGATAAGCGTGGCGATGGTCAGCATAAACACCACGATGGCTTCGTTACGCGGCAGCACCGGGTTGCTGATAAGGCCGACATTCGGGCTGATGGCCGTGGCATACAGCATCACCGCGATAATCCCGACCAAAAACAACATCACCGAGCGTTTCGCATGAGGTTTGAGTTCAAACACCTGGCCGCCACGCAGTTTTACCTCGCCCTTCGCCAGACGCTCCTGGTAAACAGGGTCATCTTTTAGCTCGGCGCCGAGGAAGTTGCAGACGATGGCGGTCAACATTACCGCAATCAGGGTCACCGGAATACAGATGGCAAGCAGGGTCAGATAGCTCACCCCTAAAGGTTCGAGGATCCCGGCAAAGAAGACCACGGCGGCGGAGATAGGCGAGGCGGTGATGGCAATTTGCGAGGCCACGACGGCGATGGAGAGTGGGCGGGACGGGCGAATACCTTGCTCTTTCGCCACTTCGGTAATCACCGGCAGCGTGGAGAATGCCGTATGCCCGGTTCCTGCCAGAATAGTCATAAACCAGGTGACCAGCGGCGCGAGAAAAGTAATGTATTTCGGATGCCGACGCAGCAGCTTCTCTGCCAGGCTCACCAGGTAATCCATGCCACCTGCGACCTGCATAGCGGCAATGGAGGCGATAACGGCCATGATGATTTCAATGACGTCGAAGGGGATGGCGCCGGGCTTGATTTGAAAAAAGAGCGTCAGTACGAGCACCCCGAAGCCACCGGCAAAACCAATGCCGATGCCACCGAGTCTGGCTCCGAGGTAAATGGCTAGCAGGACGAGGACGAGTTCCGCAGCAAACATAATTGCCTTCCTTGTTGATGAAGTGATATGAATTTTGCTGCTGAAGGCCAAAAAAAAAGGCACGTCAGGGCTGACGTGCCTTCAGACTGCTGACAAAGTCCTGGCCGTGAGGCCGGGACTTTGATCTAATTAAGTCAGTGCAATTAACGGACTGAC
>NZ_CBFFRJ010000098.1:0-19039 GCF_965644225.1 Phytobacter sp. V91
CAGCTCAGCTAAGGTAAGGCTAATACAGATAAGGACTCCACTGAACCCCACCGATTAAATCGCACCTTCCTTAACATTATTTAATGTTTGAACATTACTGCTGGAGATAGTTTATCGCTAAAGTAGGCTAAATTAAGTTATCAGATAAAAATTCAGAAATATGCCCGGCACAACAGAAAGGCCATTGAACCAGGTTCAATGGCCTTAACTCTCTGATTAACCGCCATGCAGTCGACGGGCGTCGATTACATCCGGTACCTGGTTCAGTTTACCCAGCACGCGGCCCAGCACCTGTAGGTTGTAGATTTCAATGTTCATATCGATGGTTGCCAGCTGCTGCTTCGTATCGCTACGACTGGCGACCCCCAGCACGTTGACCTTCTCGTTGGCAAGAATGGTGGTGATATCGCGCAACAGGCCACTGCGATCGTTGGCGGTGACACGCACCACCAGCGAGTAACCGGCAGAGTAGCTTTCGCCCCAGACCGCATCCACCAGACGCTCAGGCGCGTGCGCCCGCAGTTCATGGAGCTGGTCGCAATCGGCGCGGTGAATCGAGATCCCCCTGCCCTGGGTGATAAAGCCCACGATTTCATCGCCAGGTATTGGCTGGCAGCAACGCGCAATGTGGTGCATCAGATTGCCGACACCTTCCACCACCACGCGACCGTTGTCTTTGCTGCGGGTTTGCGGGGCATAGGTTTTCTGCTGCAGCTGCTTGAGCGCGGCGGCATCCTGCTCGGCGGCACTCGGTTTGTTAAACTGCGATTGCAGGAAGTTGACCATCTGATTGAGGCGAATATCGCCCCCGCCAATGGCCGCCAGCAGCTCTTCGAGATCGTTAAAGTTGTAACGCGGGAGCAGCTGTTTTTCAGCCTCTTTCAGGCTGATGCCGAGGTGCTCAAGCTCATCGTCGAGGATCTGACGCCCGGCGAGAATATTTTTATCCCGGTCCTGTTTACGGAACCAGTTGTGGATCTTCGCCCGCCCACGACTGGTGGTAACGTAGCCGAGATTCGGGTTCAGCCAGTCGCGGCTTGGGTTCGGCTGCTTCTGGGTGATGATTTCAATCTGGTCGCCCATCTGCAACTGGTAGGTGAAGGGAACGATACGCCCGCCGATTTTGGCTCCGATACAGCGATGACCGACATCGCTGTGGATGTGATAGGCAAAGTCCAGCGGCGTCGAACCTGCGGGCAGGTCAACCACATCGCCTTTTGGCGTAAAGACATAGACCCGGTCGTCAAAGACCTGGCTGCGCACTTCGTCGAGCATTTCGCCGGAGTCCGCCATCTCTTCCTGCCAGGTAATCAGTTTACGCAGCCAGGCAATACGGTCTTCATGACCTGAACGCGGTCCTGGGGTTGCCGTACCTTCTTTGTATTTCCAGTGCGCAGCCACTCCCAGCTCTGCATCTTCATGCATCTGTTTGGTGCGGATCTGGATCTCAACGGTTTTGCCGCCCGGCCCGAGCACTACGGTGTGAATCGACTGGTAGCCGTTCGGTTTCGGGTTCGCCACATAGTCATCAAACTCATCGGGCAAGTGGCGGAAATGGGTATGCACTATCCCTAATGCGGCATAGCAGTCCTGCAAACGCTCCGCCACAATGCGCACCGCACGAACGTCAAACAACTCGTCAAAGGCGAGATGCTTCTTCTGCATTTTGCGCCAGATGCTGTAGATATGTTTAGGCCGGCCATAAACTTCAGCCTTGACGCCTTCGTTCTTGATTTCGGAACGTAAATGCCCAACAAATTCATCAATATAGTGTTCGCGATCGATACGGCGCTCATGCAGCAGTTTCGCAATACGCTTGTATTCCGCCGGGTGCAGATAACGGAAGCAGTAATCTTCCAGCTCCCATTTGAGCTGACCAATTCCGAGGCGGTTCGCCAGCGGCGCATAGATGTTGGTGCACTCTTTGGCAGCCAGCACCCGTTCATCTTCCGGCGCATCTTTGACTTCACGCAGATGGGCAACGCGTTCGGCGAGCTTAATGACCACGCAGCGGAAGTCGTCCACCATCGCCAGCAGCATACGACGAACGTTATCCACCTGTTCGGAGGAGACAGAATCATTATGGGTGGCATTGAGCTGGCGGATCGCGGCCATATCACGCACGCCATGGATCAGCCCGACTATCGAGCTGCCGACGCTTTCGCGCAACACCTCTTCACTGACGACTTCTGCGTCGGCCAGCGGAAACAACAACGCCGCCCGCAGCGTATCGGAGTCCATACTGAGCATGGAGAGGATTTCCACCATCTCGACGCCACGCCAGAGCAGCAATTCCGCATCAGGATGCCCTTGCGTTTGTCGCAGACAATATTCCCAGGTTTCGGCTAAGCGTTCACACGACGGCTGGCTGGAGATTCCCAGACTGGCGATCCATTTCTTAGGATCGAATTCACCCGCTTTATTCAAATGCGCACTTCTTACCGCAACCATTGTCCTCTCCTTTAAGGGACCGGGCCTGCCGAATTCGGCAAGCCGAAATTAATCACTTATGCTCGAATAAAACCATCGATTCCAGATGGCCGGTATGCGGGAACATATCCAGCATCGCCAGCCGCTCTATCTGGTAACCCGCATTTAATAGCGCTTCACTGTCACGGGCAAGCGTCGCCGGGTTACAGGAAACATACACCACTTTTTTTGCCGCCAGTTTAACAATGTACTGCATGACGCCTGCGGCCCCCGCACGCGCTGGATCCAGCAGGATTTTATCAAAACCCTGACGAGCCCACGGCTGTTTTGTCACATCATCTTCTAGATTTTCATGAAAAAATGTCACATTGTGCAACCTGTTTTGCAGTGCATTGTCCTGGGCTTTCGCCACCAGCTCAGCCACGCCCTCGACGCCGACCACGCTTGCCGCCCGTTTTGCCAGCGGCAGCGTAAAGTTGCCCATGCCACAGAACAGATCCAGCACTCGCTCGTGCGGTTGCACATCCAGCCATGCCAGCGCAGTGGCGACCATCTTCTGGTTAACGCCGTCGTTCACCTGGATAAAATCGCGCGGGCTGAACGTTAAGCGTAGTCCGTCAGAGCTATACCAGGGATCTTCTCCGCTAACACGTTCAACTGTTTCACTTTGTGGGGCGAGATACAGCGCCAGTCCCTCAGAATGCGAAAAGCGTTCCAGTTTTTCCTGATCGCTGGCAACCAGTGCAGCGGTGTGACGCAGTACCATCAATGGCCCGTTATCTGCCAGCACCAGTTCCACATGACCTAAGTGACGCGCGCCATCTAAATCGTTCAGACATTGGCGCAGGGGAACCAGCAATGCTTCAAGACGGGGCACCAGCACCGGGCAGCGCGTCAGGTTAACGATCTCTTTGCCGCTGGCCTGACGAAACCCCATCTCCAGACGCTGGGCTTTAACCTGCCAGTTAAGGCTTAAACGGGCGCGGCGACGATATCCCCAGGGCGCCGCCGAGATAACCTCTTCAACATCGTGTTTCATCAATCGGGCAAGCGCAGCGCTTTTGCTCCGGTGCTGAAGCGCAATGCTGGCATGCTGCTGCTGGCAGCCGCCGCAGATACCAAAATGCGCACAGGCTGGCGCAACGCGGTCCAGGCTCTCATTATGCCGACGTTTGACTTCAGCCCGGGCGAATTGTCGTTTATCTTCAACCAGAATGACATCTGCCGTTTCCTGGGGTAACAGTCCCTGCACAAACAGAGCCTTACCCTTGTGTCGCGCAACCCCCTGCCCAAAGGGGTCGAGGTCATTTACTGTTACAGTTACTTCCAGACGTGTCGTCACGCGTCGTTTTGCAGAGTAGAATTGCGCCATTGCCGGGAATTTTCTCAATTACGATAATGACTACATTCTCCCATAACGGAACCCCATGACCAACTACAGCCTGCGTGCGCGCATGATGATTCTGATCCTCGCCCCCACCGTATTAATCGGTGTGTTGCTGAGTATCTTCTTCGTCGTCCATCGCTACAACGACTTACAGCGTCAACTGGAAGACGCGGGTGCCAGTATCATTGAACCGCTTGCGGTCTCCAGTGAGTACAGCATGACCCTTCAGGACCGGGAAGCCATTGGTCAGCTCATCAGCGTGCTGCATCGACGACACTCTGAGATTGTGCGGGCGATTTCCATTTACGATGGGCAGAACAACTTGTTCGTCACCTCAAATTTTCAGCTCGACCCACGCGGATTACGTTTGCCGGACGCGGTGGCTTTTCCCCGGCATCTGACGGTGACCCGCCAGGGGGATCAGATGATCCTGCGCACCCCGATAGTTTCAGAGGGGTATTCGCCTGATGAGTCGGCCATTACCGATGCGAAACCCGCAGGCAATATGCTGGGTTATGTGGCGCTGGAGCTGGATCTCAAGTCGGTACGATTACAGCAGTACAAAGAGATTTTTATCTCCAGCCTGATGATTTTGTTTTGTATCGGTATCGCCCTGATTTTTGGCTGGCGACTGATGCGCGATGTCACCAGCCCCATCCGAAACATGGTCAATACCGTTGACCGTATTCGTCGCGGGCAGCTCGACAGCCGGGTGGAAGGCTTTATGCTCCGCGAACTGGATATGCTCAAAAACGGTATTAACTCGATGGCGATGTCGCTGGCGGCCTACCATGAGGAGATGCAGCACAATATCGATCAGTCAACGTCCGATTTGCGGGAAACGCTGGAGCAGATGGAGATCCAGAACGTGGAGCTGGACCTGGCGAAAAAGCGCGCCCAGGAAGCTGCGCGCATCAAATCTGAATTCCTCGCCAATATGTCACACGAGTTGCGTACCCCGCTAAACGGCGTAATTGGTTTCACTCGTCTGACGCTGAAGTCTGAGCTGAACCCCACTCAGCGCGACCACATGCTGACCATTGAACGCTCGGCCAATAATTTGCTGGCCATCATCAATGACGTGCTGGACTTCTCCAAGCTTGAAGCCGGAAAACTGATCCTCGAAAGCATTCCCTTCCCGCTGCGCAGTACGCTGGATGATGTGGTCACCCTGCTGGCTCATTCCGCTCACGATAAAGGGCTGGAGCTGACGCTGAATACCCGCAATGACGTGCCGGATAACGTGATTGGCGACCCGCTGCGCCTGCAACAAGTCATCACCAATATCGTGGGCAATGCGATTAAATTCACCGAAAGCGGCAACATCGACATTCTGGTGGAGAGACGTTCAATCAGTAACAACAAAGTGCAGATTGAAGTTCAAATCCGCGATACCGGCATCGGCATCCCGGAACGTGACCAGTCGCGGCTGTTCCAGGCCTTCCGTCAGGCCGATGCCAGCATCTCGCGTCGCCACGGAGGGACCGGGCTGGGGCTGGTGATTACACAACGGCTGGTGAATGAAATGGGTGGGGACATCTCTTTCCATAGTCAGCCGAATCGCGGCTCCACCTTCTGGTTCCATATCAACCTCGACCTCAATCCAAATGCCATTACCGAAGGGCCATTGACCGGTTGTCTGGAAGGTAAGCGTCTGGCCTATATCGAACCGAATGCGGCCGCGGCTCAGAGCACGCTCGATGTGCTGAGTACCACGCCGCTTGAGGTTGTCTACAGCCCCTCGTTCTCTGCGCTACCGGTTGAACATTACGACATACTGCTGATGGCGGTTCCCGTGACCTTACGTGAGCCATTAACCATGCAGCACGAACGGCTGGCCAAAGCCAAGTCGATGACCGACTACCTGCTGCTGGCTCTGCCTTGCCATGCGCAAATCAATGCCGAAGAGCTTAAACAGGATGGGGCGGCCGCCTGTCTGCTTAAACCGCTCACCGCGACGCGCCTGCTGCCTGCGCTGACTGAGTATTGCCGCTCTGCGCGCCACACCCCTACGGTTGACGAGTTCAAACTGCCGATGTCCGTTATGGCGGTGGATGACAATCCGGCAAACCTGAAGTTGATTGGCGTACTGCTGGAAGACCTGGTGCAACAGGTTGAAGTCTGTAGCAGCGGTGCGCAGGCGCTGGAACGCGCCAGGCAGATGCAGTTTGATCTGATCCTGATGGATATTCAGATGCCCGATATGGACGGCATCCGCGCCTGCGAGCTTATTCGTCAGCTTCCTCATCAGCAGCAGACGCCGGTTATCGCGGTCACCGCGCACGCCATGGCTGGTCAGAAAGAGAAACTGCTCAGCGCCGGGATGAACGACTATCTGGCGAAACCTATCGAAGAGGACAAGCTGCATAATCTGCTGCTGCGCTATAAGCCCGATCAGATGATCAATCCCTATCTGGCGCCCGCCGAACCACCCAAACCGGTGGAGCCCATCGTCAACGAAGATGCCACTCTCGACTGGCAGCTGGCGCTGCGGCAGTCGGCGGGCAAGTCCGATCTTGCCCGTGAATTGCTCCAGATGCTGGTGGCTTTTTTACCAGAAATCCGCAACCGGGTTGAAGAACAGCTGGTGGGCGAAGCGCCGGACGGGCTGATGGAGTCCATTCATAAGCTACAAGGCAGTTGCAGCTACAGCGGCGTTCCGCGACTGAAAAACCTCTGCAAGCTGATAGAACACCATTTGCGTAGCGGCGTCCCCGCTGAAGAGCTGGAGCCGGAATTACTGGAACTGCTTGATGAGATGGACAATGTGACCCGCGAAGCGCGGAAAATGATGGGATAAAATCATAAGCCCTCTCCGGCCGGTCACTTAAAAACCTGTCGCCAGAAGCCTTTTTCTGAGTAGCGCTCACTCTGTAAGGTTCGGGGAGGTGTTCCGTTCACCTTAAGTTCAACGTTTCCCTGTTGCTTCTTCACCCGTGAACGTGCCAGCGGCGATTTTCTTGTGCCGGGAGCCGGGATTGTTAAGGGTGTGGCGAAGAACACCCTTAACACGTTCACGTGCCGGGGGGTTTCAGAGAAGCAAGGAACTTAAGGTGAACGGAACCTTTCCTCAGTAGCCTCAGAGTAAAGGGGGCCGATTATACCTTAAACGAGCAATATTACAGATGAAAGTGGGTTAGTCAGCAGCCGAACCCTCTCCGCAAAGAGAGGGTCTTCTGCAACGGATGCGTTATTTACCCTGCCCAACCTTCAGCACGGCGGCAACGTTACGCGCCGTCATGCGCACGTTCTCACCGGCATTCGCCAGGGCATCTTCCAGCGAACAGATTTTGTAGATCACGCTGAAAACAGCATCGATGCCGTGGTCATGCACCACGCCAACATCCGCCGTCAGGCTTCCGGCAATTCCAATCACCGGCACATTATAGCGTTTGGCGACTCTCGCCACCCCTACCGGCACCTTTCCGTGCACCGTCTGGCTATCGATACGCCCTTCCCCGGTAATAACCAGGTCGGCATCGGCAACATGCTTATCAAGCGATAAGGCATCGGTGACAATCTCAATGCCCTGACGCAATTCTGCGCCGCAAAAGGCATAGAGCGCCGCGCCCATACCGCCTGCCGCACCGCCGCCCGCCAGGTTTAAGACATCCAGATTCAGATCCCGGGCGATAAGCTTAGCGAAGTGGCCCAGCGCCTCATCCAGACGAACGATCATCTCCGGCGTCGCCCCTTTTTGCGGGCCAAAAATCGCCGATGCCCCTTCTTTTCCGGTTAACGGATTGGTGACATCGCAGGCCACTTCAATGCGGCATGTCGCGAGACGTTCATCCAGCCCGCTCACATCAATAGTGACCAGGGTCTCCAGCGCCGCGCCACCCGGTCCAATCTGCTGGCCTTGTTTATCCAGCAGTTTTGCCCCCAGCGCCTGAACCATACCAGCGCCGCCATCATTGGTGGCACTACCGCCAATCCCAATGATGATATGTTTTACGCCTGCATCCAGCGCATGATGGATAAGCTCGCCGGTACCCCACGAGGTGGTGATCAGCGGATCGCGCTGTGCGGGGGGAACCATCTCAAGACCGCTGGCCGCAGCCATTTCGATAAAGGCGCATTTCTCATCGCCCGACAGGCCATAAAAACCGTCGACCGGCTCACCCAGTGGGCCTCTGACAGCCACGTTGACAATACGCCCTTGGGTAGCGGCAACCATGGCTTCAACAGTCCCTTCGCCACCGTCCGCCACCGGCAATTTTACGTATTCAGCCGTTGGAAATATTTCGCGAAACCCGCTTTCAATCGCGGATGCAACATCTAAAGCACTCAAACTTTCTTTATAGGAGTCAGGTGCGATAACAATCTTCATAAGCCATCCTTACGCATATTCACGACCATAAGCATATACCCGGAAGCCTAGGGAAAATGCCGGCCTGTCAGAGGCCGGCGATTCCATTACTGACGTCCAAAAACCGGGCGTTTACGATCGAACTTCCAGCCCGGGATCAGGTACTGCATCGGACCGGCGTCATTACGTGCGCCGCCTGGCAGGCGTTTGTAAGCTTCGTGGGCCTTTTCAATCTGCGCCCAGTCAATCTCCACACCCAGACCTGGTGCATCCGGAACGGCAATCTGACCGCCTTTGATTTCCAGAGGCTGTTTCGTCAGACGCGCTTCACCTTCCTGCCAGATCCAGTGAGTATCGATAGCGGTCGGATTACCCGGCGCCGCTGCGCCCACATGGGTGAACATTGCCAGCGAGATATCAAAATGGTTATTGGAGTGGCAACCCCAGGTCAGCCCCCAGTCATCACACAGTTGAGCGACACGCACAGCGCCCGAGAGCGTCCAGAAATGCGGGTCGGCCAGCGGGATATCGACGGCATTGAGCATCACCGAGTGCCCCATTTCACGCCAGTTGGTAGCGATCATGTTGGTGGCAACAGGCAGACCGGTGGCGCGACGGAATTCCGCCATCACTTCACGGCCGGAGAAGCCCTGCTCCGCGCCACAGGGATCTTCTGCATAGGTCAGCACATCTCCCAGGCCTTTACACAGCGCGATAGCTTCATCGAGTAGCCAGGCGCCGTTCGGGTCAACGGTGATACGCGCATCAGGAAAACGCTTTTTCAGTTCGCGTGCGGTTTCAATCTCTTTCTCACCCGGCAATACCCCGCCTTTAAGTTTGAAATCTTTAAAGCCGTAACGGTCCTGAGAAGCTTCAGCCAGGCGCACAACCGCCTCGCTGTTCATGGCTTCCTGATGACGCAGGTGATACCAGTCGTGGTTCCCGTCCGTTTTATCAAGATACGGCAGGTCGGTTTTGCTGCGATCGCCGATATAGAACAGGTAACCCAGAACCGTCACCGCATCACGCTGTTTGCCCGGCCCAAGCAGTTCGCAGACAGGTACATTCAACGCTTTGCCCAGCAGGTCGAGCAGGGCGGCTTCCAGAGCCGCTACCGCATTGACGCGCAGCTCAAACGTCCAGGCACCTTTACCAAAATTATCGAAATCGTGTGCCTGGTTGCCTTTGTGGACGCGCTGAACCACTTTGTTCAGACGCGCTACTTCCTGCCCGAGTACCATCGGGATAGCATCCACCAGCGTCTGGTAAATGACTTCCCCGCCCGGAGCCTCACCAACGCCGGTGTTACCGGCGTTGTCCGTGAGAACGACGATGTTACGAGTGAAATAAGCGTTATGCGCACCACCAATGTTCATCAACATGCTGTCATGACCGGCAACCGGAATGACTTTCATATCAGTAATGATGGGGCTTGCCTGAGTACTCATAATTATTGTCCTTTAACGGGTTTCAGTTCGATACGTTTGATATTCCCAACCAGTACCAGATAAGCCAGTACCGCAACCAGAGCGTGAATACCTACGTAGATCAGCGCGCCATTAAACGAACCGGTGGTGCCAACGATGTAGCCGATAGCAATCGGAGTCACGATACCGGAGATGTTACCGAACATGTTGAACAGACCGCCGCTCAGGCCACTGATTTCTTTTGGCGCAGTGTCAGCCATTACAGCCCAGCCCAGCGCACCAATACCTTTGCCGAAGAATGCCATGGACATAAAGCCGATAATCATCCATTCCACGTCGGTATAGTTACAGAACACCATCACCATGGAGAGCAGCATGCCCAGCACGATGGGGGTTTTACGTGCGATATTCAAAGAACCGGTACGGCGCATTAACCAGTCGGAAATCACCCCGCCGAGAACGCCGCCTGCGAAGCCGCAAATTGCCGGTACGGAGGCGATAAAGCCAGCTTTGAGGATCGACATACCACGAGCCTGCACCAGATATACCGGGAACCAGGTAATGAAGAAGTAAGTCAGGGCATTAATACAGTACTGGCCGAGGTAGATACCCATCATCATGCGGGAGCCCAGCAGCTGCTTAATCTGACCCCATTTCACGCTGAACGGCACTTTCGCTTTATTGCTCTTCTGATCCATGTTGATCAGCGCGCCGCCTTCAGCGATGTATTCCAGCTCTTTCTTGTTAACTTTCGGGTGCTCGTTCGGTTCGTAAATCACTTTCAGCCAGATAAAGCTGATAACGATACCCAGGCCACCCATAAAGAAGAACACGTGTGACCAACCCACTTCATGAGTCAACCAGCCCATAATCGGTGCGAAGATTACCGTGGCGAAGTATTGTGCGGAGTTAAAAATCGATACCGCCGTACCCCTTTCCTGCGCCGGGAACCAGGCCGCGACTATTCGGCTGTTACCAGGGAAGGACGGTGCCTCAGCCAGACCCACCAGGAAGCGCAGGGTGAAGAGCGCAACGATGATGCCAAAACCGCTGAAAATATCGACGAAACCTTGCAGTAAGGTAAACAGGGACCAGATGAAAATGGACCAGAAGTAAACGCGTTTGGAACCAAAACGGTCAAGCAACCAGCCGCCCGGGATCTGGCCAATAACATAGGCCCAGGAAAACGCGGAGAAAACATAACCCATACCGATGGGGTCAAGGCCGATATCTTTGGCCATTTGCGAACCGGCGATCGACAACGTAGCGCGGTCACCGTAGTTAAAGGATGTGACGATAAACAGCATCACCACTATCCAGTAGCGGGCATTTGTGCGCTTTTCGGCGCTGCTCGCTGCTTGGCTTAATGAACTCATGGTTGTACTCCCGAAGCATAAATGTCATGTACATCCATCCTGAACAGCACAACCTGTAGGGTTAATCAGGATGATGTATTTGATTTTCCGCAGCTTTATCGCCGGGCCGCTATTCCCTGCGTACTGCGTTTTATTGACTGCGAGAAAAGTATAAAAAGGGGTCGATAATCTCTCACCGTGCAACCACACAACATTAAATAACCCTGCCATTTGGGTTTATTGCATAAGCACAACGCGATGGGGACTAACTCACGGAAATGAAAAGTTGGGGCGCTAACATTTGGCCAAAACTCATTCGATTTCAAAAAATGTGAAACGCATCGCTTGACGCAGTAAAAGTGCACTTTCTGAAGGGGAATTAGAGGGCATTTTATTGGCATTTGCCCGAAGCTTACACGATTCAGTTGCTGAATTATGCGTTCGGGCAATATTTCACTGTCAAATAGTTAAAAATAGCAATTAACCCTCCTGCAGGAAGGAGGGTTAGCACTTATTTTAACAACGTTGACCAGTGCTCAACCCAAGGGCTGGAGACGGTTTCAGGCTCAGGATCTTCGCTGGCGTCAATCAGCAAAACCTCACCAACCCGCTGCGCATTTTGTTCCTGTAACAAGGCATCGAACTGTTTGCCGCCGCCGCAGAAATTGCTGTATGTGCTATCGCCCAAAGCGATGACCCCATAATGCAGTTCTGGTTGGTAACCTACACTATCGCGGATGAACTGAAACAGCGGAACAATGCTCTCGGGGAGATCGCCCTGACCGGTTGTTGAGGTGACAATTAGCGCGTATTTATGCTGATATTTTTCCCAGTCCGCAGGCTCCGGATCTTCATATAACGTCGCCTGGTGACCCTGTTCGTTGAGGATAGTCTGAGCTTCTTCGGCAACCAGCAGCGCATTGCCGTACATAGTGCCCACAAATATTCCGATTTCAGCCATAGCATTCACTCCCTGGTTTCAACACGATTGACGTCATCCTGACCGCTCAATGCGGCAAACTCAACCCTTTCATTCTCAGGGAGAAGCCCTTGCCAGCCGAACTGTGATAAAGCCTGCATCCACACGTCGTCAAGCCCGGCACGGAGAAGGAGCTGCTCACCGGTAAAGGGATGAGTGAGTGAAAGCTGGCTGGCATGAAGCATCAGCCGGTCACAGCCAAAGTGGGCTGCTGCGCTGCGGTTCTGGCGCAGATCCCCGTGTTTGCTGTCGCCAATGATGGGATGGCGCAAATGGGCAAGATGGCGGCGCAGCTGGTGTTTACGCCCGGTCTGTGGATTGAGTTCAACCAGCCCATAACGGGTGGTGGGAAATTTACCGGTCGCCACGGGCATTTCCGTGGTCGCCAGTCCGCGATAATGGGTTATCGCAGGTTGCGGACCTTTATCTTCACGCGCAAATTTGTCGGCGATTTTATCCAGCTCTTCCACCAGCGGGTAGTCGAGTAGCGCCTCTTCCATCAGCCAGCCACGCACCACCGCGTGATAACGTTTTTGGATCTGGTGCTGTTCAAACTGCTGTGACAGGCGACGCCCGGCTTCGCTGGATAAGCCCATCAGCAGCACGCCTGACGTCGGTCTGTCGAGGCGGTGGGCGGTAAACACATGCTGGCCAATCTGGTCACGCACCGTTTGCATCACCACCACTTTCTCGTCCCTGTCGAGCCAGCTGCGATGTACCAGCCAGCCGGAAGGTTTGTTGACCGCAACTAACCACTCATCCTGATAAATGATCTCCAGCATTATTCGTCATCGCCTGTGAACAATGCATCGAGTACTTCAAGCTGTGCCAGCACCGCATCACGAGCCGGGTGAGATGAGTCGAGCGCAATTTCATAATAGGGGGCGACGGCAAAGGATCCCGGTAGCGGGTGATGACCATCCAGCAAGGCATGCATCCTGGGGATCAGCACCCATTGCAACCACTCAAACGGCTCAAGCGTATCCATGCAAAAAGGCTGGGTACTGTCGAACACGCTGGCGTCCGGTGCGACTGACTGCCATTGACCATGCTCGCGCAAAAGTGTCTCAATGAGGTGTAATTGTTGGCGTACGCGCATCTCTGTTGTCATGGAAACCTCGGATATCAATCTGAATGGCGCGCAGAATAGCATTTGTGGTGAGAAATAAAAAAAGGGAGCACTGTAAAAACAGTGCTCCCGGTTCGTTTTGCAGCAGTCCGGCTACATTCGTGCTCCCTGCTCATCCGTGACAACTTTTCCTGTGGTCAGATGACCTTGTTTGTCCTTAAACCTTTGCATCCTGCTCGACATCGCCCTGATATCGAATTGACTTGTCCATAAGTCATTCCACGATCTTCATGATCCACCGAACATCCTGACCGGCTCTCATTCTCCTTCCTGGAGGTGTCCTTTAGTGCGCTCCTGCACTCTCCTCTTGCTTCGTCCTGAAGCCTTTCCTTGCAGCACCGTCCACGGTGTAATCCTAGCTCGAAACAACATCATCCTGATGTTCGTTTCACTGTACAGCTCCTTGCCGACGACAAGTAGAATCACCTATTAAGCGTCGTCTTACAAGTGTCCCTAAGGCAAATATTTTCCTGATTTACTATAAATAAACTAAGGGTATTCGCTTCAACAAATTGAATTTATTATGTTTTAGATATTCAAGGTGGATATGACGTCCAGGATGACAGGCAGATCTCTCACAAGACGCGTAAGAGATCTCTCACAAACTAAGTAGCAATCAGGATTACAGAACAGGCTCAAGTTCGTTAAGGAACGCCGTAAGGCTTGAAGAAAGCACCACCGATTGTCGGCGTCCCAGCGTCTCTTTCACCACTTCTCCGCTCAGGTTGCAAAGCGAAATGACCTCGGTGTCACTCTCCAGAGTGCCAATAAATAAGGTCGGCGACAGCTTGAGTCTTTTTTGCGTAACAAGATGACCAATCAGGTTTTCCTGCACGCGCCGGAAATCGTCCGGGCTCCAGGTTTGCAGCAGGGTGAAGGTTTCAGACTGAAACCGTGCGCGCATATCCCCGGCAAACTGTGTGGTATAAAAAGCGTGAAGCGCTGGTTGTACCACAATATCTAACGCCCGTTCAATTGCGTTTACATTCTCCGCCAGCGTAAAAGGCTGCGGTTGCCAGGTTACCATCGTCCCGGTGGAGGAAATAATGCAAGGAGAAGGCACGCCATAGAGCTCCTCACTTTGCGGCCAGGTTTGGTACGAACGTTGCCAGGCATCACAATAGCGCGTCGTAAATGCTTCCAGCGCAAGGGCTGTCTCTCGGTCCACAGATTTCTCTCTTTATCTAAGCCAGGATACACTTTGCCTTTAGTGTAACCGTAAAAATGGCGATGAAACATGTCTTCCTATGATAACCACCAGGCGCTGGCTGGCCTGACGCTTGGCAAAACCACGGACTACCGTGACCAGTATGACGCCAGTTTATTGCAGGGCGTGCCCCGCAGTCTTAACCGTGAACCTCTGGGGTTACACGAGGATAATCTGCCGTTTCAGGGCGCCGATATCTGGACGCTGTATGAGCTGTCCTGGCTCAACGCTAATGGTTTGCCGCAGGTCGCTGTCGGTCATGTCTCCCTTGACTACACCAGCGTCAACCTGGTGGAATCAAAGAGCTTCAAACTCTACCTCAACAGTTTTAATCAGACGCGCTTCGCCAGTTGGGACGAAGTACAGGACACCCTGGCCCGCGATCTCAGCAACTGCGCGCAGGGCAAGGTTAGCGTCGCTCTGTATCGTCTCGATGAAGTTGAGGGTCAGCCAGTCGCCCATTTTCACGGTAGTTGCATCGATGAGCAGGATATCACCATCGACAACTACACCTTTGATGCCGCCCTGCTCACCGATGCCGCCAGCGGCAAAGTGGTGGAAGAGACGCTGGTCAGCCATTTACTGAAATCCAACTGCCTGATTACCCACCAGCCAGACTGGGGATCAGTACAGATCCAGTATCGCGGGCCAAAAATCGACCGTGAGAAACTGCTGCGCTATCTGGTCTCTTTCCGCCACCACAATGAATTTCATGAGCAATGTGTCGAGCGCATCTTTATGGATATTCAGCGTTTTTGCCAGCCGGAAAGCCTGAGCGTTTACGCTCGCTACACCCGACGCGGCGGGCTGGATATTAACCCCTGGCGGACCAACACGCAGTTCGTCCCGGCAACCGGTCGGTTAGTGCGGCAGTAATCGCAACATTTTTTGCTATCTGCGAGAGAGATTCCACGCGGCAGGTTGTTAAACGTCATAAGCGGAGGCTATTGTAATCAACAGGGAAGATACAATTTTCATCCCGTAAGGAGTTCACTTGATTACACATATTAGCCCACTTGGCTCGATGGATATGTTGTCGCAACTGGAAGTCGATATGCTTAAACGCACGGCCAGTAGCGACCTGTATGAACTGTTTCGCAATTGCTCACTCGCAGTGCTTAACTCCGGTAGCCTGACGGACAACAGCAAAGAGCTGCTGTCACGCTACGAAAGTTTTGACATCAATGTGTTACGCCGTGAACGCGGCGTGAAACTGGAGTTGATCAACCCGCCAGAGGATGCCTTTGTCGATGGGCGAATTATTCGCTCATTGCAGGCCAACCTGTTTGCCGTCCTGCGCGATATTTTGTTCGTCAACGGGCAGATCCACAACGCGGGGCGTTTCCAGCATCTGGATTTGGAAAGCTCCATTCATATCACCAACCTTGTCTTCTCTATTTTACGTAATGCCCGTGCCCTGCACGTTGGCGAAGCGCCAAATATGGTGGTCTGCTGGGGCGGACACTCCATTAACGAAACCGAATATCTCTATGCGCGCCGCGTCGGCACTGAGCTCGGTCTGCGTGAACTGAATATCTGCACCGGCTGTGGTCCGGGCGCAATGGAAGCTCCGATGAAAGGCGCCGCCGTCGGCCACGCCCAGCAACGTTATAAAGAAGGGCGTTTTATTGGGATGACGGAACCGTCCATCATCGCTGCTGAGCCGCCAAACCCGCTGGTGAATGAGCTCGTCATCATGCCGGACATTGAAAAGCGCCTCGAAGCCTTCGTGCGCATCGCCCACGGCATTATTATTTTCCCTGGCGGCGTCGGCACGGCGGAAGAGCTGCTCTATCTGTTGGGTATTCTGATGAACCCGGCCAACAAAGATCAGGTACTTCCGCTGATCCTGACCGGCCCGAAAGAGAGCGCTGACTATTTCCGTGTGCTGGACGAATTTATCCTCCACACCCTGGGGGAAAGCGCCCGCCAGCACTATCGCATTGTCATTGATAATCCGGCAGAAGTAGCCCGTCTGATGAAAAAGGCGATGCCGCTGGTAAAACAAAACCGCCGCGATACCGGAGATGCCTATAGCTTTAACTGGTCGATTCGCATCACCCCGGATTTGCAACTGCCGTTCGAACCCAGCCATGAAAATATGGCCAACCTTAAACTGTATCCGGATCAACCGGTTGAAGTTCTTGCCGCCGATCTGCGCCGGGCCTTCTCCGGTATCGTAACCGGCAACGTGAAAGAGATGGGTATTCAGGCAATTGAGGAATTTGGCCCGTACAAAATCCATGGCGATCGCGAGATGATGCGCCGAATGGACGAGTTATTGCAGGGTTTTGTCGCCCAGCATCGCATGAAATTGCCGGGTTCAGCCTATATCCCCTGCTACGAAATCATCACCTAATCCATAAGGGCGGCCTATGTCGCCCTTTTAATCAGACGCCATGCAAACGTTTGCGTAACAAGTAACCAGCAAACTTTACTTCATCAAACTGGCATTAAATTAGATAAAACGCTATTTACGCCTCTCTTTACAGCCATTTTATCGTGTTTTAATCCACTTTCTTTGAAAGCCAGCCCCACCAGTGCTAGCCTTCGCGCCCATAAATTTCACCCAGATCATGGATAACAGGCATTTAACCTGCAAATAACCACATAAAAAGTGGATTATTGCATTTGGGATCCAGATCACTGTTGCATCCATAACTTATATGTATCTTTCCGCGCGCCAAAATAGTTACGGATAGAAATTATAAAAAAACCGTGAATAACCGAATTTCATATTACCGCCGTGGTTTTTGGCATTCGATTTGACCAAACAGCGGCACATTACTGCTCTGGAGATATTGAGATGGAAACAACACAAACCGGCACCATCGTTTCGGGTAACACACGAAGCGCATGGCGTAAAACAGACACCATGTGGATGCTGGGCCTGTACGGCACGGCGATTGGCGCAGGGGTGCTCTTTTTGCCCATCAATGCCGGTGTGGGTGGGATTATCCCGCTGATTATCATGGCGCTCATTGCCTTTCCGATGACATTTTTCGCCCACCGCGGCCTGACGCGTTTTGTGTTGTCGGGTAAAAACCCTGGTGAAGACATTACCGAGGTGGTGGAAGAGCATTTTGGCGCCGGTGCAGGCAAGCTCATTACCCTGCTCTACTTCTTTGCCATCTACCCGATTCTGTTGGTTTACAGCGTTGCCATTACCAACACCGTTGACAGCTTTATGAGCCACCAGTTGGGATTAACCCCGCCGCCTCGTGCCATTCTGTCACTGATTCTGATCGTCGGTATGATGACCATCGTACGTTTTGGCGAGCAGATGATCGTCAAAGCGATGAGCATTCTGGTGTTCCCGTTTGTTGCCGCCCTGATGCTGCTGGCGGTCTACCTCATCCCGCAATGGAACAGCACCGTTCTGGATACCCTTTCCCTGAACAGCGTTAGCGCCAGCGGCAATGGTCTGTGGATGACCCTGTGGCTGGCGATCCCGGTGATGGTCTTCTCCTTTAACCACTCGCCGATAATCTCCTCTTTTGCGGTGGCAAAACGTGAAGAGTACGGCCAGGATGCCGAGCCTAAATGCTCTCGTATTCTCGGTTACGCCCATCTGATGATGGTGCTGACGGTGATGTTCTTTGTCTTTAGCTGCGTACTGAGCCTGTCATCCGCCGATCTGGCCGCGGCAAAAGCACAGAACATCTCCATTCTCTCTTACCTGGCGAACCATTTTAACGCGCCCGTGATTGCATGGATGGCGCCGATTATCGCCATTATCGCCATCACCAAATCCTTCCTCGGCCACTATCTTGGTGCTCGTGAAGGTTTTAACGGGATGGTGATCAAATCCCTGCGCAGCCGTGGCAAGTCGATTGAAATCAACAAACTGAACAAAATCACCGCCCTCTTTATGCTGGTGACCACCTGGATAGTTGCGACCCTGAACCCAAGTATTCTCGGCATGATCGAGACCCTCGGCGGCCCGGTTATCGCCATGATCCTGTTCCTGATGCCGATGTATGCCATCAACAAGGTCCCGGCGATGCGCAAATATAGCGGCAAAATCAGCAACATCTTTGTTGTCGTGATGGGGCTGATTGCCATCTCCGCTATTTTCTTCTCGCTGTTCAGCTAAGTCCTTTCGCGCCGCCTCTGCTGGCGGCGCGCTTAACACACCGCTAATTTTGTTCCTGCACTGGCCAATTTTGATGAATCGGGCAGCAAAGCAGGACGTTACGCCCCGATTTACCACGCGCAATTATCGTTCTATTTTTTTGAAAGATTTCCGCAAATTGTTTAGATTTCCATCATCGAATGGTCGGCCTATTATTTATCACATCAGGGCAACAACGCCCTATCCTGAACAAATAAACTTAAGGAATACGACCATGAAATCCATCAAAACTTTCGTTGCAGTTGCCGCTCTTTCCGTAATGTCTTTCGGCGCTTTTGCTCAGGGCGTTAGCGCGACTGCCTCTACGCTGGACAGCGCAGAAGCCAAAATTGCCGCCCAGGCCGCTGAATTGGGTGCAACCTACACTATCACCGGCGCGCAGTACAATAACGGCGTGCATATGACGGCCGAACTGAGCAAATAAGCCCGGTCGCAGAAAGCATTGTCGTAAAGTCACTTAGTAACAAATCCCTTCAGCCCCTTAGGGGGCTTGAGATTGCTGACAAATGTGCTTAAAAGTGAATAGGGTTTGTTTTTCTCCCTCTCCCTTCCAGGGAGAGGGCCGGGGTGAGGGTGATAACGCTCTGATGAGTCAGCATATTTCCCCTCACCCTAACCCTTGTATGTTTAAAGTCACTTCAGTTACCCGCCACCAGGCGGGTACACTGCTACCGTGTTTGA
>NZ_CBFFRJ010000099.1:0-18998 GCF_965644225.1 Phytobacter sp. V91
AGATTCGCGCGACTGACTTAAAGGTCAAACCTTTCGGAGTCCCCCGGCAAAGCCGGGGGTTTACCGGACTTAATTAACTGGCAGGACGTGCAGTCGGAAAAAGGGGCCAGGGATATCCTGGTCTGGCTGGGCGTAATGATCTGTATGGCCGACAAGCTGAATCAGCTTGGCCTGTTTAAATGGTTTGCCGCCACAACTTCGGCACTGTCTTACCGGCATTCCGTGGGAAATCACCCTCACCGTCCTGTTGATTGTCTACTGCTACTCGCATTACTTCTTTGCGGGCAGTACGCCGCACGTCGTCGCGATGTACGCCGCCTTTGGCAGCGTCTCTGTTGCCGCGGGAGCCCCACCGATGATGGTGGCGCTGTCGCTGGCGTTTGTGACCAACCTGATGAGCGGGATTTCGCACTACGGCAACGGCCCGGCGGTTATCTACTACGGCGCAGGCTATGTCGCCCAGCGCGACTGGTGGCGGTTAGGCTTTATTGTGATGTTGATTAACATCGTGATCTGGTTCGGGCTTGGCGCAGTGTGGTGGAAAATTTTAGGTTTGTGGTAACAGACTTGCCCGGTGACGATAACGCTCACCGGGCTGTCAACGATGGCTTTACGCCAGCTTCTTACGGACAAACATCCAGCCTGCCAGCAGCAGCACAATCCACGCGCATCCCACGTACAGCGAGATACGGGTCTCCGGGTGCCAGCCAATCAGGGCAATGATGAAGATGAGGAAAATCCCCCCCACAACGGTGGTCGCCACACCGCCTGGTACTTTGAACTTCAGCGCCTTGACCTCACCAGCAGACAGACGGCGGCGGAAAGCAATCTGCGAGAGCAGGATCATTATCCACACCCACACCGTGGCAAAGGTCGCCAGCGAAGCAATCACCAGGAAGACGTTTTCCGGCATGATGTAGTTGAGATAAACCGCTGACAGCAACGCGAGCGTCATCACCAGCACGGTTACCCAGGGAATGCCTTTACGTGAAGTTTTAGCGAAGATTTTCGGGGCGCTGCCCTGCTCCGCCATCCCGTGGAGCATACGCCCGACGCCGAAAACATCACTGTTGATAGCCGACAGGGAGGCAGTCAGTACCACAAAGTTCAGGATGCTGGCGGCAAAGGTAATGCCCAGATGCTGGAAGGTCAGCACAAACGGGCTACCGTCAGTCCCGACCTGATTCCACGGATAGATGGACATAATGACAAACAGCGTCCCGACGTAGAACACCAGGATACGCATCGGCACCGAATTGATGGCGCGCGGAATGGATTTTTGCGGATCTCTGGCTTCGCCTGCGGTAATACCAATAATTTCAATGCCGCCGTAGGCAAACATCACCATTTGTAGCGACATCACCATGCCAATCCAGCCATTGCTGAAGAACCCGCCGTTGCTCCATAAATTGCTGATGCCGGTTGGCTGGCCGCCGTTGCCAATCCCCCAGATGATGATCCCAAAGCCGGCAGCAATCATGACGATAATGGTGGCGACTTTGAAGAATGAGAACCAGAACTCCAGCTCGCCAAATACCTTGACGCTCATCAGGTTAATGGCGCAGATGAGCAGCACCACGCTAAGCACCCAAATCCAGTGCGGTACGGTGGGGAACCAGACGCCCATATAGATACCGAAAGCAGTCACATCGGCAATGGCAACAATCAGGATTTCGAAACAGTAAGTCCAGCCAGTAATGTAGCCTGCCAGTGGACCGAGATTTTCCTGGGCATAACGGGAAAAAGAGCTGGCGGAAGGATTATGTACGGACATCTCGCCCAGCGCGCGCATGATGATATAAGCCGCCACGCCGCCGATGATATAGGCCAGCAATACGCTCGGCCCCGCCATCCTGATGGCATCCGCTGAACCGTAAAACAGCCCGGTCCCGATTGCCGATCCCAGCGCCATAAAGCGGATGTGTCGGGTACTCAACCCTCGCTTTAACTTATTCGTACTTTCCATCATTTCCCGTTCCAGGATTCAAAAAAACAAAAAACCACGGGGCCATAAGTCCCGTGGTTGGCAAATCTTTTCGTGCAACTTAGTGTGCGCTGGAAGCCACCTGACGCCCGGCGGTGCGATCCCAGCCAGCAGCCAGTACCACCATCACCAGCGTCGGCATCAACCATGCCAGACCTTGCTCTGCCAGCGGCAGGCGCTGCGTCCAGGCAGGAAGGATATCAGCAAATGCTGACGCCTTGATACCGTCCAGCACGCCAAACAGCAGGCTGATAAACATCGCCGGGGCAATAACACGCGTAGAACTACGCCACCACGAGCGGGTGAAGCTTAACACGACCAGGGCGATACAAGGCGGATAGATCATCGTCAGTACCGGAATGGAGATCTGAATCAGGTGGCTCAGCCCCAGATTCGACACCGCCATGGAGAAGATGCCAAGAATAAACACCAGCGTGCGGTAGGAGAGCGGCAGGTACTGGGCAAAGAATTCCGCACAGGCGCAGGTCAGGCCAACCGCCGTTACCAGGCAGGCGATAAAAATCAGCGCCGCCAGCAGGAAGCTCCCGGCGCCGCCAAAGGTATGAGCCACATAGGCATGCAGAATGGCAGCGCCGTTAGCTGACTGATCCACAAGCGTTGAACTGTCGGAACCGAGACGGAACAGCGCCAGGTACAGCAGCGTCAGGCCTACGCCCGCCATCAGGCCAGCCCATACGGTGTAACGGGTCAGCAGACGCGCTTCGGTGACCCCACGTGAACGGGCAGCGTTAACAATAACGATCCCGAAGACCATGGCGCCCAGGGTGTCCATCGTCAGGTAGCCATTCACAAAACCGTTGGAGAAGGCCGCATGCTGATAGGCGTCCATCGCGTGGCTGATAGGACCAGCGGGCCAGATAATCGCCGCAACGGAGAGAATAATCAGGGCAATAATTTTCAGCGGCGCGAGGAAGTTGCCAACGGTATCGAGCAGTTTTCCCGGATAGAGCGACACCAGGATCACCAGCGTAAAATAGATGATGCTGTAGATCAGCAGCGGCAGAGAACCTTCACCCGTCAGAGGAGCGATCCCTACCTCAAACGACACGGTGGCAGTACGCGGGGTTGCAAACAGCGGCCCTACCGCCAGATAGCACACCGTCGCCAGCAGAACGCCCGCCACTTTACCAATGGGCGTACTGAGGCTGTCCACCCCACCGCCGACCTTCGCCAGCGCCACCACGGTGAGAACAGGAAGTCCCACTGCGGTTATCAGAAAGCCAATTGACGCAGTCCAGACGTGCTCGCCTGCCTGCAAACCGACCATCGGGGGGAAAATGATATTGCCTGCGCCGACGAAGAGCGCAAATGTCATAAAGCCCAGAGCAACAATGTCTCGTGGTTTTAAATGATGGGTCATAAACGTTTACTGCCTGTGGATGTGGTGATGCAAGTGGTGAAATTTTCGCCTTGCGCTGCGGAACATTACAGCGCCAAGAGCCTGAAAGTGAAGCGCAAAACACTTCACTCTTCGCGTGGTGGAGAATAGTTTTTTGATTTACCACGCAAATACAGTGAGTCTGACGACTCACGGGGCGCAATTTAAACGCTTATAACGTTTAAAGGCAATAAGGGATCGCAAAACCAGATGGTTATGCCAGAGTGAAAAAGAATACCAGATGATATCTCTGTATATAAGAAAAACAGATGGCTAATCATGCGAACAAAAAATCAGCGCAGACATATTCTACGGATGAATAGAAGGAAAAATGGGTGAAAAGGAGAGTATTCTGACAGGAGTGGAAAGAAAAGCTGACACCTGCGGCGTCAGCTTGCGTTCCTCGCCACCAGCCGTTCTGGCAGGGTAAAGCTAAAGCGGGTCCCTTTTCCGGGCGTGCTGTCGATATCCAGCTTGCTGTCATGGTGATTAACCGCATGCTTAACAATCGCCAGCCCCAGTCCACTGCCACCGGTCTGTCGGGAGCGGGCCTTGTCCACCCGGTAAAAACGCTCCGTCAGACGCGGAATATGTTCAGCCGCAATCCCCGGACCGTTATCCTCAACGCTAAACTGCACGCCCTGAGCCACACGCTGCCAGCTCACGGTAATGTGCGTTCCCGGTGGCGTATGGTTAACGGCGTTGTAGACGAGATTTGAGATTGCGCTGCGCAGTTGTTCCTCATTACCCAGCACTTTGACGGCATTATCGACCACAAACTCCAGTTCATGCTTTTTGTGGCTCAGGGTCTGGGCTTCCCTTTCAACCACCCGCAGCATTATGGGGACATCGATAATTTCATTAGGTGGAATAATTGGCGCCGCTTCGATTTTCGATAACGTAAGCAACTGTTTAACCAGCCCTTCCATGCGTGAAGTTTGCTCACGCATGGTATGTAAGGCTTTCTCGCGCGGCAGCCCTTCCAGAGTCTGCTCCTGCATCATCTCCAGATAGCCCTGCAGCACGGTAAGCGGCGTACGCAATTCATGGCTGACGTTGGCAAAAAAGTTACGTCTCGCCCCTTCCAGCTGATGCATCTGCGTGACATCGCGCGCCACCATTAACAACTGGTGCTCACTGTAGGGCATCACGCGGATCTCAAGATGACGGCCATTGTTAAGCACCAGATTAAGCGGACGGACAAAATTCCGTGCTTTATGGTAGCGAGTAAATTCAGGGTAACGCAGCAGGTTGAGAATATTTTGTCCGTTATCGTCCGGCCAGCGTAAATTAAGCAGCTGCTGAGCCAGGCCATTACACCAGAAAATGGCCCCCTCTTCGGTGGTCAGAACGACCGCATCCGGTAAAGATTCAGCCCCGCTGCGAAAACGTTTAATCAGATTTCCCAGCTCACGACGCCGTTTTTTATTCCGCATCTGCATCTGATGCAGGCCATACAACAGCGGTTCCCAACTCCCTGTCCCTGGCGGAGGGGTCATACTTTTATCGACCCATAACCACCAGGAAAGCCGCATTAAATTCCAGAAATGCCAGGCCAGTAATCCGGTCACCGCCAGCAGTAAAAACCACGGCAGATAACCAAAAAATGCTCCGAGCAGTGCCGCTGGTAAACAGCACAGGATGAGTTCGAGTACCAGCCTTTTCCATGACAGCCGTTCCAGCACGCGTCACACTCCTGTCAGATTTCAGAAACGGGTTGAGAACCGGTAACCCGTGCCGCGAACTGTTTGTACCATCCGATCGTGACCACTGTGTTCCAGCGCCTTACGCAAGCGGCGAATATGCACATCCACCGTCCGGTCTTCAACATACACGTTGGTTCCCCAGACGTGGTTCAGCAACTGTTCGCGGCTGTAGACGCGTTCAGGATGGGTCATAAAGAAGTGCAGTAGCTTAAACTCTGTCGGCCCCATGTCCAGGGGATTCTCGCCCGTCATCACGCGGTGGGAGCTCGGATCGAGACTCAGCCCCTGCATTTCGATGACTTCTTCTACCGCCATCGGCGAGATACGTCGCATCACCGCTTTGATGCGTGCGACCAGCTCTTTTGGCGAGAACGGCTTGGTAATGTAATCATCAGCGCCGGTTTCAAGGCCCCGAACCCGGTCCTCTTCTTCCCCGCGGGCGGTCAGCATCATCACCGGGATTTCACGGGTCATGGCTTCACGTTTCAGGTGTTTGATAAACTGAATACCTGAGCCACCCGGCAACATCCAGTCGAGCAAAACCAGATCGGGCCAGGGTTCATTAAGTTGGTTCACCGCGCTGTCATAATCTTCCGCTTCGACAGGTTGAAAGCCGTTTTGCTCAAGCACAAAGCAAACCATTTCACGGATGGGTGCTTCATCTTCTACGACCAGAATGCGTCTTGCCATAATTTGCCCTGTTTAATTAAGTCATCAGTCAATCGCGGCGTCAGTATGCGTCACTTTTGTGACAGATTTATGAAACAAATGACCGACAGATGACCCCAGCCGCCGTTTTATGACAGCGATGATTCGCTTTCGCTGGCAGCGCATATGCCCTTGAATGTTATAATCCTGTTTACGCTTTTTTGCCACGGAACCGCTATGCGCATCATTCATACTTCGGACTGGCACCTCGGTCAGAACTTTTACAGCAAAAGTCGGGCCGCAGAACACGACGCCTTTCTCACCTGGCTGCTGGCAACCGCAGAACACCATCTGGTTGATGCGATTATTGTCGCAGGCGATATCTTCGATACCGGCTCTCCGCCAAGCTATGCCCGCGAACTCTATAATCAATTTGTGGTGAAGCTACAGAGCACCGGCTGTCATCTGGTGGTGCTGGCGGGCAACCACGATTCCGTCGCTACCCTCAATGAATCGAAAGATATTCTCGCCTGGCTAAAAACCACCGTGGTCGCCAGCGCGGGCAGCGCGCCCTTTGTTTTACCGCTGCGCGATGGCTCAGCCGGGGCAATTTTTTGCCCGGTTCCTTTTTTACGCCCGCGCGACATTGTCACCAGCCAGGCGGGGCTTTCCGGCGCGGAAAAACAGCAGCATCTGCTGGGGGCGATTACGGATTATTATCAGCAGCAATATGACGCGGCCTGCACCCTGCGCGGCGACAGGCCGCTGCCCATTATTGCCAGCGGACATCTCACCACCGTCGGCGCCAGCAAAAGTGATGCGGTGCGCGAAATCTATATCGGCACCCTTGATGCCTTCCCGGCGCAGAACTTCCCGCCAGCGGATTACATCGCGCTTGGGCATATTCATCGCCCACAAAAAATTGGCGGTCAGGAGCATATCCGCTATTGCGGCTCCCCTATTGCCCTGAGTTTCGATGAAACCGGCAAAAGCAAATATGTCAATTTAGTGACATTCAGTGACGGAAAGCTGGCCGAAGTCACCCCGCTGGAGGTTCCCGTTACCCAGCAATTAGGCGTTGTCAAAGGCGATCTTGCCGCCATCAGCTCGCAGCTCACGCAGTGGAAAGGTAATCACGCCGACTCTCCGGTCTGGCTCGATATTGAAATCACCACCGATGACTACCTCAGCGATATGCAGCGCAGGATCCAGGCGCTGACTGCCGAACTGCCGGTGGAGGTCCTGCTGGTTCGTCGCAGCCGCGAACAGCGGGAGCGCATTCTCGCCAGCGAGCGGCGCGAGACATTAAGCGAACTCAACGTTGAAGAGGTCTTCGCCCGTCGTCTCGCGCTGGAAGAACTCGATGAGACGCAGTACGCCCGACTACAGGCGCTGTTTATGCAGACAGTGCATGCCTTACAGCAGGAGCACGACGCATGAAAATTCTTAGCCTGCGCCTGAAAAATCTCAACTCACTGAAAGGTGAGTGGAAGATAGATTTTACCGCCGAGCCTTTTGCCAGTAATGGCCTGTTTGCCATTACCGGCGCGACCGGAGCAGGGAAAACCACCCTGCTGGATGCCATATGCCTCGCGCTTTACCATGAAACGCCACGGCTGAATAATGTCTCGCAATCCCAGAATGA
This sequence comes from Phytobacter sp. V91, assembly GCF_965644225.1. Lineage (NCBI taxonomy): Bacteria > Pseudomonadati > Pseudomonadota > Gammaproteobacteria > Enterobacterales > Enterobacteriaceae > Phytobacter > Phytobacter sp. V91. Next base: position 7,383 of record NZ_CBFFRJ010000099.1, read on the forward strand.
TTTGATGACCCGCGGCACTGCCGATTGCCTCGCGGAGGTGGAGTTCGAAGTCAAAGGCATTGCCTATAGAGCCTTCTGGAGCCAGACCCGCGCCCGCAATCAGCCGGATGGCAACCTGCAGGTGCCGCGCGTTGAGCTGGCGCAGTGCGCGGATGGCAAAATCCTGGCGGATAAAGTCAAAGATAAGCTTGAGCTGACCGCATCGCTCACCGGGCTGGATTATGGCCGCTTTACCCGTTCGATGCTGCTTTCCCAGGGGCAGTTTGCTGCCTTTCTGAATGCCAAACCTAAGGAGCGGGCAGAGTTACTGGAAGAATTAACCGGTACCGAAATCTATGGCCGGATCTCCGCTGATGTCTTTGAAAAACATAAGATAGCCAAAACAGAGCTGGAAAAATGTCAGGCTCAGGCCGAAGGCGTTGTCCTGTTTAATGATGAACAACGTGAGACGTTGAATAAAAGTTTGCAGGCACTTACTGACGAGGAGCAGCGCCTGCTGAACGGGCAGCGAGAAGCGCAAACCCAGCTAAACTGGCTCAATCGCAGCCATGAATTGCAGCTCGCTCATCAGCGCGCACAAGCCGCCACGGTGCAGGCCCAGCAGGCATACGAGCAGGCGCAGCCCGAGCTGACCCGGCTCAACCGCGCCCAGCCGGCATTACAACTGCGCCCGGTCTGGGAGCAGGTGCAGGAGCAACGCCAGGTACAGCAGCGTAGCGTCCAGCAAAATGATGAAGTGAATACTCGCTTACAAGCCAGTCGCGACCTGCGTGGACGCATTCGCGCCAGCGCGGCCCATCAACACGCCCAACTGATGGCATCGCAAACCACTCTGAAGAGCTGGCTGAGTGAACATCAACGTTTTCAGCGCTGGCAAAATGAACTGGCCGGCTGGCGGGCGATGCTTAACCAGCAGGACGGTGACAAAAAACCCTGGCAGGCGCTGCTGGCGCGCATTGAGCAAAATGAGCTGAAACTGCGTGGCCTGATGGACATCTCTCTGGAGATGAGCCCCGAAGAGGTGAATGCCGCCATGACGTTAAGTGCGCAACAGCGTCCGCTGCGCCAGCGACTGCATGCCCTGCACGCCCGTTTCGCACCGCTGCAAAAACATCTCGCCCAGCGTCAGCAAAGCCTGACGGAGCTAAAAGCCAGCCAGGAAAGATGCGATGCCGAGCTGTTAAGCAAACGTGCGCAATATAAAGATAAAAACCAGCTACTGACCGAGATCCGTAAGGTCTGCGAGCTGGAAGATCGTATCCACAGTCTGGAGAACGAGCGCGCCCGTCTCCAGCCGGGCCAGCCGTGCCCGCTTTGCGGCTCCGCAGAACACCCGGCCATTGCGGAGTATCAGGCCATGGTGCCGGGAGCCAACCATGCCCGTCGCGATGCGCTGGATCTGGAGGTCCGTAAGATGGCCGAGGACGGTGTTGCCCTCAGCGCGCGTCTGAAAGGACTGGCGGAGCAGTATGAAAAAGAAGAACGCCAGGCCAGAATCTTGCAGCAGGATGAGCAGGCCCTGCAACAGGAGTGGGTGCAACTGTCTGCCGACCTTGGGATCGGTATGCAACCGCAGCACGATCTCACCAGCTGGCAGGCCAGCCAGGATGCCTATGAACATCAGCTTTATCAGTTAAGTCAGCGTCTGACATTACAGAACCAAATCAGTGAACAGCGCCAGCAGGTGGCGCAATATCAGCAGACCGCCGATGCCCGCAGGATGGCACTCACCGCAAGTCTGGAGCCGCTGGGGCTCAGGGTTCCGGCTGAAGGTGAAGAGGCGTCATGGCTGGCAGAACGCAGCGCCGAAGCGCAGCTGTGGCAGGATAAACAGAACGAATTCACGGCCCTGCATGAGCGTATCGCGCAGCTCTCTCCTCTTCTGGAGACGCTGCCGGAAGAAGACGTCGCCGGGAGTCCTCAGCCTGAGCCTCTGGACAACTGGCAGCAGGTGCATAACCGCTGTGTTTCGCTGCAAAGCCAGTGGCAAACCCTGCAACAACAGCTCGCTCAGGAAACGCAACGACTGGCCGCACTGGAGAAACAATTCGCCGCAGCGCTGGCAGAAAGTGAGTTTGCCAGCCAGCAGGCATTTCTGGATGCGTTGCTCGATGACGTGGAGCGCCAGCGGCTCGAACAACTCCGCCAGAAGCTGGAGAATGCCTGCCAACAGGCTCAGACGCTGGTCAGTAGCGCTGAACAGGTGCTGAAGACCCATATCGCCCAGCCGCCAGCAGCAATGGATGAGCAGGAAACGGCGGAGAAAAGTCAGGAAACGCTCGCAGCGCTAACGAGCCAGCTGAGGGAAAACACCACCCGCCAGGGAGAATTGCGCCAGCAGCTTAAGCAGGATGCCGGGAACCGTCAGCGCCTGCAGACCCTGATGCTGGAGATTGAGCGGGTCAGGGAACTCTGCGACGACTGGGGTCATCTGGCGCAGTTGATTGGCTCCAAAGACGGGGATAAATTCCGTAAGTTCGCCCAGGGGTTAACGCTCGATAACCTGGTATGGCTGGCAAACAACCAGCTTAACCGACTGCACGGGCGTTACCTGCTCAAGCGCAAAGCCAGCGAAGCGCTGGAGCTGGAAGTGGTGGATACCTGGCAGGCGGATACCGTGCGTGATACGCGTACGCTTTCGGGCGGCGAAAGCTTCCTCGTCAGCCTTGCGCTGGCGCTGGCGCTGTCAGACCTGGTGAGCCACAAAACCCGCATCGATTCGCTGTTCCTCGATGAAGGTTTTGGCACACTCGACAGTGAAACACTGGATACGGCGCTCGATGCTCTTGATGCGCTGAACGCAACGGGAAAAACCATTGGTGTTATCAGCCACGTCGAAGCGATGAAAGAGCGGATCCCGGTACAGATCAAGGTCAGGAAGATTAACGGACTGGGGTACAGCAAACTGGATAAAATCTTTGCGCTGGAGTCCTGACAACTTCCCGGCAATCAGCAGATTGCCGGGTTCTCCACCGGGTCAGGGTTGGGGCCACAGCCAGGCCGCCCCGCGCACGCCGCTGGAGTCACCGTGCAGCGCTTTGCGAACCGGCGTTTCGAACTCGCCGCCAAAGACCCAGTTTTTTACCAGTGCAGGCACGGTTTTGTAGAGCCGCTCGACGTTACTCATTCCGCCGCCGAGCACAATCACATCGGGATCGAGAATATTGACCACGTGGGCCAGCGACTTTGCCAGCCGCAATTCATAGCGGCATAACGCAAGCTCTGCGAGCGAGTCCTGCTCTTCCATCAGGTGCATAATTTCATTACCTTTCAGCGCCCGTCCGCTCAGACGCTGATAATCCGTGCCAAAGCCGGTGCCGGAAATAAAGGTTTCGATACAGCCCTGTTTGCCGCAATAGCACGGGACTTCCGCCCGGTAGCGCAGTTCATCTTCGTCCATCCACGGCAGCGGATTGTGGCCCCACTCACCCGCCGTGCCGTTTCCGCCAATATGCGCACGACCGCCAAGCGCCACGCCCGCACCGCATCCGGTGCCAATGATTACGGCGAAGACGGTTTGCGCGCCTGCGGCCGCACCGTCCACCGCCTCTGAGACCGCCAGGCAGTTGGCATCATTCGCCAGGCGCACTTCTCGATTCAGGCGCAGGCTTAAATCCTTATCGAAGGGTTTCCCGTTCAGCCAGGTCGAATTGGCGTTTTTCACCACCCCGGTATAAGGCGAAATGGATCCGGGGATCCCCATCCCTACCGTCCCGGTTTGCCCGGTCTCTTTTTCGGTGAGCGCAACAAGAGAAGCAATCAATTCAATGGTTTGATGGTAATCACGCGGTGTGGCCTGGCGATAGCGAAACAACTCATCGCCATCATCGCTGAGCGCAATGATTTCTGTTTTCGTCCCACCTAAATCAATACCGATACGCACATAATGCTCCTCATAGTTGGACAACGCATTCACATGCAAGCGCGGCGACAATTGGTTATCATGCCCGCTGCATTTAACGACAAGGCCGTGGAAAAAATCATGCTGTGGTTTAAAAATTTAATGGTATACCGTCTCAGCCGCGATGTAGCGTTGCAGGCAGAAGAGATAGAAAAACAGCTTGCCCCACTATCGTTTACCCCATGCGGTAGTCAGGATATGGCGAAAACCGGGTGGGTTCCACCGATGGGTTCACACAGTGATGCGCTGACCCACACCGCCAATGGTCAGATTATTATTTGCGCCCGCAAGGAAGAGAAAATTCTGCCGTCTACGGTGATTAAACAGGCACTGGAAGCCAAAATTTCCCGCCTCGAAGCCGATCAGGGCCGCAAGCTGAAAAAAACCGAGAAAGATTCGCTGAAAGACGAAGTGCTGCACTCTTTGTTGCCCCGCGCGTTCAGCCGTTTCAGCCAGACCATGATGTGGATCGATACCGTTAATGGTCTGATTATGGTCGACTGCGCCAGCGCCAAAAAAGCCGAAGATACGCTGGCGCTGCTGCGCAAGAGCCTCGGTTCACTGCCGGTCGTGCCTCTGACGCTGGAAAACCCGATTGAACTGACGCTGACCGAATGGGTCCGTTCCGGTACGGTAGCCCAAGGGTTCCAGTTGCTTGACGAAGCTGAACTGAAAGCGATTTTAGAAGATGGCGGCGTGATCCGCTGTAAGAAACAAGAACTGGTTAGCGACGAAATTGCCGTGCACATCGAAGCGGGCAAAGTGGTCACCAAACTGGCTCTCGACTGGCAGCAACGCGTCCAGTTTATGGTCTGCGACGATGGTTCGATTAAGCGGCTGAAATTTGGCGATGAACTCCGTGACCAGAACGAAGATATCGACAGAGAGGATGTGGCCCAGCGCTTCGATGCTGATTTCATCCTGATGACCGGGGAATTGTCGACGCTTATCCACAGTCTGGTGGAAGGCTTAGGCGGCGAAGCCCAGCGTTAATCCGTAAGCCATAAACGCAAACGCCCGGTAAGCCGGGCGTTTGTGTCTCTACTGCTGCGTGCGCTTACAGGTAGCGGCAGAGGTAGGAAGACGGCTCGGCAACCTGCAAATTGAATTCGCTGTGGCCCGGAACGTTGAAGACTTCACCGGCAGCGTAGGTTTTCCACTCAGTCTCGCCCGGCAACAGAACACGCAGTGCGCCACTCACCACCGTCATCTCTTCCGGCTGCGCGGTACCAAAGGTATATTCCCCTTCGGCCATAACGCCCACGCTGGCACGGCCAGTGCTGCTGCTGGTAAAACCGATGGATTTCACTTTACCGGAAAAGTATTCGTTACTTTGAAGCATAAACTGGCCCTTTTGAATATTAATTGAATATATGAAAAAGCACTATAGAGGCCAGACTTCGCTCCTGTCACGCGAAATTAACCGGGCAAACGCCCTACACCAGCAGCTCAGACGCCAGTCGCGCAACCAGAATATTAGAGAGTAATACTGGCACATTCAGCGATTTCTGGAGCAAATCACGGTGCCATTGATGAAAACCAAGACAATCAAGCATTAATACATCCGCGCCCTGCTCAATCAGCGTCTTTCCGGCGGCCACAAGTTCTGCCTCCGTCGCCTTAAATGGATGCGCGAGGGCATAGTAAGGCTCCGTCTCCAGCAGGCTCCATCGATGCTGCTGCTGCGCCATCAGCTCAGGGATGGGAACAATCACCCCCATTTGATGGCCATCGACAATGGAAGCCACCAGCGGTGGGATAATACGTTGCGGTTCGATAAGAATAGAATTGAGCGCACTCAACCCCTGGATGGGCGCAGTGCTCATCAGTAAAATAACGTCATAGCCCTGGTTATCAAGCACTTCAATAACACTTTGCAAATCACGTTCGACCTTCTCGCGAGAAACGCTGACCACCGTGTCGTCACGAAGTCGCGTGGGCATCGGGGTTTCACCGGGATCGACACGGTAATCATCATGAACCTCGCTGGGATCCATTTTGCCTAACAAACTAACATGGGTGATCTGCTGTTCAGAAATATGCTCAGTCAACAGCGGCAGGATCTCTTTTACAGGCACCACACCAACGGTGAGGATCGCCAAAGTCGCACTCATTCTTTTTCCGCCTTGCAACACTGCTTATCTATTCACACGTAAACGCAATCTGAAAGCGCACGGAGCCACTTCAGAAAATTTTGCATCAGGTCAGGTAGGTAATCCCATCCCGTCTATTTCCAAAAATCTCCAGAAAGAATTAATTAGATTTGATTATTATCGGCGACAGCCCACTTCGCCAGGGGTAAAAGTGTGATGCCAGCGGATAATTTGTCTTTATCAGAATAAGGTATGCATCGGGCAGACAATTCAGTATTTACCAGGATCCTCGCCGCGGCTCTTCGCGTCAGGGCTTCCTGCTCGGTGGGATATACGCTTAACGCCGCATCAGCGCTTTAATGATAAGCGCTGCGCTGATACCCGGCGACACGCGGCCCGCCAGCGCCATTCTTATGGCAACAACACGGGCTTAACGAGGATAAGCTAACTGGCGCGGGCCATATGCATTGCGTTGCGAATTTCAGCAATCACATCATCGAGACTGGCTGCCGCATCGACAACATGATGCGCGGTTTCACGATACAGCGCGTCACGTCCGGCCAGAATTTCGCCCACTTCTTCGCGAATCGGCTTACCGGTCAGGGTCGGACGCTGACTCTCTTTAGGATAAGCCTCCAGACGGTCTACCAGTACCGAGACCGGGGCGCACAGATAAATCACCAGCCCCTGTTCACGCATAAACTTACGGTTATATTCACTGAGAATAATACCACCGCCGGTCGCCACAATATGAGCGGGCGCAGTCACCGCTTCAAGCGCCTGGGTTTCGCGAGCACGAAAGCCATGCCATCCCTCTTTGCTGACCAGTTGGGCAACGGTCATTTGCGCCTGTTCCTGCAACCAATGGTCGGTATCCACAAACGGACAGGCCTGTAACTGCGACAGCGCATGGCCTACGGTCGTTTTACCGCAACCGCGTGCGCCGATTAAAAAAATGGGTAGCGTCATGAACTGGTGTTCCCTCAAATTTCGCAAGGTGTAAATGGGAGTAACGTTAAAACACCCTGCCTGGTGCCGAACGGTCGTAAATAAATCGTTACACATGAAAAGATAATTCGCATCCCGCTTCGACTTAATCCAGAAACGACGCCCAATTTGAGTGTAAAGATTTCAATGCAACCTGCGTGGAGATAACCTTACTTAAAGTAATGTTCGTTGACAAGCCCACAGGCGCGGTTAGCGTAACATATTCAGATGTCTGTTGATGGCAGAACTACTTCGGCTGACGCCGGGCACGCTCCAGCAACCATTTATCGAGCTCGGCAGCAAACTGCTGCCTGTCGCGCAAAGAGAGACTGTCAGGCCCGCCGGTCTGAATACCGCTGGCCCGCAGCGTGTCCATAAAATCACGCATCGTCAAGCGTTCACGGATCGTCGCTTCAGTGTAGCGTTCGCCCCGCGGATTAAGGGCCTCGCCCCCTTTAGCGATAACTTCCGCCGCCAGAGGGATATCTGCGGTGATAACCAGATCCCCGGCTTCACACCGGCGAACGATTTCATTGTCCGCGACATCAAACCCGGCAGCCACACGTACCGAGCGGATAAAACGCGACTGCGGGACGCGGATATTCTGGTTTGCCACCAGCGTTAACGGCGTCTGCGTGCGCTCGGCCGCACGAAACAGAATTTCTTTAATCACATTCGGACAGGCGTCCGCATCAACCCAAATCGCCATTCTCGCTCCTCAATTTTGCCTTCGCATTGTGGCGTTAAATCGGCTCTGCGCAAAGCACAACGTTAAGGTTTAACCTGCCGCGGCGTTCATGCGTTAAGCTATAGCCACAACACACTATCAGCGGAGAGACAGACGTGATGGAGAAAAAAATCGGTTTTATCGGCTGCGGCAACATGGGCAAGGCTATCCTCGGCGGGCTCATCGCCAGCGGTCAGGTACAGCCGGGACAAATTTGGGTCTATACCCCGTCGGCAGATAAAGTCGCCAGGCTGCATGATGAGTATGGTATTAATGCCGCCCCAAGCGCCCAGGACGTAGCCCAGGTCGCTGATATCGTCTTCGGCGCCGTTAAACCCAATATTATGGTCAAAGTGCTGAGCGAGGTGGCCTCCAGCCTGAATAAAGAGACGCTGGTCGTCTCCATTGCGGCAGGCGTCACCCTCGATCAGCTGGCCCGCGCGCTGGGTCATGATCGTAAAATTATTCGTTCAATGCCGAATACGCCATCACTGGTGAATGCCGGAATGACCTCCATTACCGCCAATGCGCTGGTCACTGAGGAAGACATCAATGATGTGCTGGGGATTTTCCGCAGTTTCGGTGGCGCTGAGGTGGTCTCAGAATCGATGATCCATCCGGTAGTGGGCGTCAGTGGTTCTGCTCCGGCATACGTATTTATGTTTATTGAAGCCATGGCCGATGCTGCCGTGCTCGGCGGTATGCCGCGCGCGCAAGCCTATCGCTTTGCCGCGCAGGCGGTAATGGGGTCGGCAAAAATGGTGCTGGAAACCGGTAAACATCCGGGTGAATTGAAAGATATGGTCTGCTCGCCTGGTGGAACCACCATCGAAGCGGTCAAGGTGCTGGAAGAAAAAGGGTTCCGTGCGGCAGTTATCGATGCCATCCAGGCCTGCATGGCCAAATCTGACGCCCTGAGTAAATAATCTCTGTCCGCCACTGGCTGACCGGCTGGTGGCAAATAAAGACTTGCTATCAGGCGGCGACCTCGGTGCGGTTACGTCCGGCTCTTTTGGCTTTGTATAACGCCAGATCCGCCGCTTTAAGCCATTCGCGATACTGCGCCATCTCTTCGGTCAGGGGAGCAACCCCAACGCTGATATGCAGCGCGAGATTTGGGGCGCTGGTCAGACGAAACGTCGCCAGACGATCGTGGACGCGCGTCATCGCGGCAATCGCGCTTTCGGACGAGGTTCCCCCCATGATCACCGCAAACTCATCCCCCCCAAAGCGGCCAATGACATCGCTACCGCGCAGGCTCAACTGCAGATGGCGAGTGATAGCCACGATCGCTTCATCTCCCACATCATGCCCGCAGGTATCATTTATCGTTTTGAAGTGATCGACGTCGATCAGCAACAACGTCGCCACCCGCTGATGACGTCGGCAGTTATCAAACTCATCCCTCAGCAAAGTTTCCCAATGGCGTCGGTTATAGACCCCTGTCATACCGTCACGAATGCTCATTACCTGTAAACGACGCCGACTGTCTTCCATACGAATAGCCGCGCGGTAATTCACCCAGGAAAACAGCAGCGGGTAGATCAATAGCACCGGCACCGTCAGCCATATTGTCAGTGGCGGACTGACGGGAGCAAAAGCGATACCGGTAAGCTGCAGCGTCGCCAGGCAGGAGACCAGCGTCAGGAAAACCGCTACCAGGCACAGGCGCGGCCCGCCTGCCCCCATGGTCGTAATAAACACCATCATCACCAGAGCCAGTGAGGGCATCAGGTTGATGCCGGTCAGGGCGACCCATATGCCGGCAAGTATGGCGTCGACTTTAATATTGTGGGTTTCACTGGCGAGGGGATCGCTGGAGCGCGAGGCCAGTTGCCAGGCCAGATGCGGCCAGACGAAGGTCCAGAGGACCAGCAGGATCCACCAGCCGCCGGCCATCGGCTTTGACACCATCTCTGCAGCCAGCGGGAAGAATAAACAGGCCAGCCCGGCAGCACGTGGCAGCCTCTCCCGCTGCGCGAATTGAAGGCCATCGTTGTAATGATCTTCGTCGCTCAGATTAGGGTTCCTCTCCTTGTTCGAACCATCTGGGGTATAAAAATTATTATCATTCATAATTTTTGGGAACATTCTGAAACAATTTCCCAAATTATAGAGAGGGGTGATGCGGAGAAAGTATGAAATTTCGGGTGAGCCGGGATCTCCGGTCACCCGTTTGGCTTAGGCGCTTTTCTTCAGGCAGGCGCTCATAAACTTGCTGCGATCCTCGCCTTTGAGCGATTGCTGAGTGGCCTGCGCATTACATTCGCGCATCTTTTGCTGCTGCGGAGTCAGGCTCTTTTGCCCGGGTTCCGTTTTGCTATTTTTCAGGCAGTCGCTCATATAGCGCTTGCGGGCATCGCCGGCCAGCGTCTGGGCTGTCGCCTGTTGATTGCAGAGGGTCATACGTTGTTGTTGTGGGGTAAGGGTTTTCTCCGCAGCGCTTAACGCCGTGATGAATACCAGACCAAACAGGAGAGTAACCAGTAATGTTATTTTCATCGCACCATCCTTCTTTCTTCATCTGTTGCGCTTTAAGGATGGTTCGAACTGGCGAAAAAACCACCCGATGGGATCAATTCCCGCCGGGCGGCGTTTATTTCAGACCGAGGGCTGCTTTCATAGTGAAGAACAGGTCAGTCTGGTCGGTCAGACCAACGACGTTAGCCGCGTGTGGGCCATAAGCGGCAATGCGGATCTGGGTGCCGGTATGTTCCATCGACTCTTCTTCAGAGTTGCCGTAGGTCATCGCCATCACCGTACCGTCTTTGGTATTGAGCAACTGGCTTAAGCCCGGTGCTTTGGTATCGGTCGGGATAATCTGACTGGCGTGGGCATGGTCAGCGGTGACGATAACCAGCGTATTACCGTCTTTTTTGGCAAAGGCCAGCGCTTTTTGCACCGCTTCGTCAAGATCAACCGTTTCACCAATCTGGCCACATGGGTTAGCCGCATGGTCCTGCTTATCAATGGAAGCGCCTTCAACCTGCAGGAAGAAGCCCTTCTCATTTTTACTGAGCAGATCCAGTGCTTTATCAGTCATCTGCGCCAGGGTAGGTACCGTATCGTTACGTTTGGCGTTCGGAGTACAGGTCACCGCAGGCTTATCAATGTTACCGTGCAGCGAGGCTTTCGGCCCTTCCCAACGCACCGGCATATTTCCGTCCGAGAACAGACCGAGCACCGGTTTATCCTGGTTAGCAACAGTAATAGCCGCAAGACCTGAGGCATCGCTCACCATCTGGTAGCCTCGCGCCTCGGCTTGCTCGCGCAGCGTTTTACCTTTCCACTCACCGGCCGTAGCCGCTTCGCTGAAGGTCTTCGCACCGCCACCCAGGGTAACGTCGGCGCGGGCATTCAACAGCTGTTCGGTAATTGAACCTTTTCCGCCTTTTTCAAGGGCATTGCTGGCACATTTTTCACTGGTAACGCTCGGGCCGTAGCATTTACGTGAAGTCACGTGAGAAACCAGCGCCGCAGGCGTGGCATCCTGCAATTCAGCCGTAGAGACGTTGCCGGTGGCTAAACCCGCTGCTTTGGCCATCTCCAGAATGGTCACATGATCTTTTTCATGAATATCGACGCCAAGCGCGCCGTTATAGGTTTTCACCCCGGTAGACCATGCGGTTGCCGAGGCTGCGGAGTCAGTGACGTAGTCAGGTTTTCCCGTTTTTTATCGAGAGCATAGTGCGTGTATTGCCCGGTCAACGGTAAGGCATCAATACCTTTGAAGAAGCCGCCGGCGCCTTCCGCATAATTTCGGGCGGCGGTAATTTCGGAATCGCCCATTCCATCGCCAATCAACAGAATGATATTTTTGGCAGGCTTATCATTAAGGAAGGTGCGATTTAATCGGTGGGGTTCAGTGGAGTCCTTATCTGTATTAGCCTTACCTTAGCTGAGCTGTA
>NZ_CBFFRJ010000100.1:0-18990 GCF_965644225.1 Phytobacter sp. V91
TGAAATACAAAACGCCCGATGATGTTCATCAGGCGTTTTACAGACAGAAAACTGTCAACCTATATCAGGACTAGTCATTCATGTACGTGTTCACTACAACTCGTCAGCGGCGATAGATATCGCCAGTCAGATACTCCGGCCAGTTTTTCTCAAAGAAGAGGGTCGAGAGATCATCCAGCGAGCGCAGGAGTTTCACCTCGACTCTGAACTGACCGTTATGCCAGCTCACCTGGAGCTGCTCCTGCCGGTGTTCGGGCTTCTCCGCCAGAAAGCGGAAGTCAGACAACTCACCTTCGCGGCTGAGCGGCACTGCCTCTCCCTGAGGGGAACACAACATGCGCGCTCCCCGACTGCCTCCCCCCCTGGCAATGTAGGAGTCAAGCGCCGCCAGCAGGGCTTCAGATGCCAGCGCCATTTGCCGCCATTGCAGGCTGAATGCCGCCTGGTGTGGGTGAGAAATAGCAATCCCGTTACGGGCAATACGCTGGTTCAAATCGCGGGCCGCCTGAAGGGCGTCCGGCACCCGTTTAGCCTCACAAACAAACCCGGCCCGCTCACTCATTCGCTGCTGAATTTCATCGCGCACCGCGTCAATGGATAACGCCTCAGGGTGGCGGCTGTCACACTGGATTTGATTCAGCAGCTCTGCGGTTTGCGTTTCAAACAGGGCCGTCGGGGCTTCGCGTGGGGTCGCCGCAATGTGCTTTGCGCAGCGTAAGCCAAACACCTGCCCGGCATTCAGCGCCGCGCCACCTGGCCTTGTCACGCCATGCGTTCCCGCCGCTTCCCCCACCGCATAGCAGCCGTTCAGGGACGAATGCCCCCATGTATTCACGGCAATGCCGCCGTTCATATGCTGGTGGTTGACGTTAAACGCCAGCGGTTGGGTCCTTAAATCGTGTCCGTGATGCTTATACAGTTCAATCGCCAGCGGATTCATGCGTTGCAGGCGGTCAATCGGCAATTCCAGACAGGCGTCGTTATTGCGCAGATAGTTAAAAACGTCTTCATCGAGATTGCCAATCGCAAAAGGCTCGTCTCCGGGCACCGGCAGCGGGTTGCGGTTAAAATCCATAAAAACAGTGCGCCCTGCCTGCGACTCACTGTAAATCGCCAGATCCACCAGGCTCGAGCCAAAGTCCAGCATCCGGGTGGCATGAATCGGCCACTGGTAGCCTTTGCGGAAGATATTTGAGGCCAGTTCACGGGTCGTGCGGTAATAACGAGCGAGGAAATTGTGCTCCTGCCCCTGCTCATCCACCGAATAGATACAGGGCATACTTTGCACGTAGGTGCCGGAGAGATTCCACGGAAAATCGTCACGACGGGTACCAATACCAAACTGGTGCTCCGTCAGGTTAACGGTCGCTACCCCCGCTTCCAGCGCCAGTCCTAATGAGCCAAAACAGCGCTTCGGGTAGACGCTGTCGCGGAATAATTCCCCAGGCCCTCCGGCTGCCAGCACCACCGTCGGACTGCGCATCAGACACAGTCCCCACGGGTTATCCTCTGCTCTGGCACCTTTAACAATAGCGAGGATCCCGGCTACCCGTCGCGCCTCGCCCTCACCCTCGGTCAGGATCCGTACCGCCGTCGCATGGTCGACGAAAGGCACTCCCAGCAATACCGCTTCTTCTGCCAGCACTTTCACCATCAGGCGCGAAGTACGTGGGCCGCAGCTGGTGGCGCGCCCCACTTCGTCATGATCCGTCTGATAGCGCAACACGGCGCCATAGCGATCCTCCGGCAGCGGCAGACCCATACTCTTCAGACCGATAAACGCCTCCACCGAGCCGACGGACTCCACATACGCGGTGTCCGCATCCATTGCTCCGCCTGCGCCAATCGCGCCAGCAAGTGCGGTGAAGTTGTCGCCTCTGAAGCTGGTTGATGCGGTATGCAGCGTCTGTTTATCGGATCCCGAGCAGGCTGACGTCCCCCAGAACAAGGTCTGGGTCGCCACCAGCACATCCACCTTCCTGCGCCGTAGCTCCACCGCCGCACGCAGCCCAGCGGCACCGCTCCCCACTACCAGAGCTTCACTGTGATACAACGGAATGCGAAACCCTTCGATTTCCACCACCTGCTGTGCCAATGCCTGCGAAACATGGCGCGGCATGGCTACATTTGTCAGGCTATCAAGGACAGACTGCGGGATCGTTAATGCCATGTGTTACCTCGTTAAATGCGTGACGACAGCCCGGAAATGTCCATCTCTTTAACCGGCTTTGGCGCCTTCCGTACCCCAAGCAGCAGGACGGAACTGACGACCATCACGCAGGCCGCCACAAACCAGACGGCAGACATGGAGTATTTATCGGCAAAATAACCCGCCAGTACCGGAGAGATGCCGCCAGCGGTCATTCCTACGTTCATCACAAAGCCAATCGCGGAGCCACGAAGCTGCGGCGGTACCAGTTCAGCGGTGAAAGAAAGCACCAGAGGCGTGACGGAATAGCCCAGCAAACCCAGCAACATAACCAGAATAACAACTGCGAAAACAGGAAGTTGTAGAACCATCGCCGCCATCAACAGGCTGCTGGCAACCGTGATGCCAATCAGAATGCCGCGCTTACGGGAAAAATCTCCGCCATCACAAATACGTCCTAAAAGGAAACCGCCGAGCGCACCGGTCAGGCCAAGCAGGCTGGCAATCGTCCCTGCAGTACCAATCGTGAGCTGTTTTACGTTCATCAGGAAGGTCGGCGCCCAGAGCAGGACAATCCACCAGCCACTCAGCAGCAGGAAGTAGTAGAACGCCATCAGCATCACGGATTGATTACGAAATAATTGTTTTAAAGGAATTTTTTCATGCGCAGCAACGGTGACGACCTTTTTAGGTTCAGATTTCACCAGTACGGCATAAGCAATAGCGACCAGGATCCCCAGCCCGCCGGCAACATAAAAAACCACTCGCCAGCCATACTCCGGCCCCAGTACCGCCCCCAGCCAGGTGCCAAAGAATCCACCGATGGGGTAGCCCATCCAGTACAGTGACATTACCGTCGTGCGCTGTTTTTCAGTAGTGACATTCGCCACTTCCAGCGAAGCGGCGGGCCAGAAGACCCCTTCACCAATACCGGTCATCACGCGGTAAAAAATCAGCGATGTCAGACTGCCGGCAGCGCCGGTGAGCATAGTGGCCACCGAGAACATCACCAGTCCCAGGATCAGCACCGGTTTGCCGCTGAGCTTGTCGGCAATAATCCCTGACAGAAACAGAAAACCAATAAAACCATAAAAGAAGGAGCTCATCAGGATGCCGGACTGGCCTTTACCCAGCCCGAAATCCGTCGCAATAAGCCCGATAGCAGAAGAGACAGTCATGCGATCCACGGAGTACATCATGTAACCAAGGCCACATAGCACCGACACCAGTATCATTTTTTTTGTATCTGTATTCATATTTCCCTCGACTAACCTGGTAAGACTGACGAGACATCAGATACAGCCAAAATCTGATTAACAATGCGTCATATGACGCGCTTTACAGGTAGCCAGAACCGTATCCGGGTCGCGTTGCCACCAGTTATGTTCGGAGAAAATCTCCACTTCATGCGCCCCGGTGTAGCCCAGTTCTTCAACGGCCTGGCGCGCGCCGCGAATATCAATGATCCCATCGCCCATCATGCCGCGATCGAGCAACAGGTGTTGAGTCGGGACCAGCCAGTCGCAGATGTGAAAACCGAGGATCCGTTTACGTCCGGCGCGGGTGAGCTGCTGGAAAAACTTAGGATCCCACCAGGTGTGATAGAGATCGACGGCGATACCTAAGCCGTCATCCCCCAGCTCGTCGCAAAGATCGTTGGCCTGCTCCAGCGTATTGACACAGGCCCGGTCTGCCGCATACATCGGATGCAAAGGCTCAATGGCCAGCGGCATCCCCACGTTACGTGAATAATCCAGCAGGCGACCCAGGCCGTCCCGCACCTGACTCCGTGCCCCGGCCAGATCTTTTGACTCGCCCGGCAGGCCACCGACGACCAGTACCAGGCAGGCAGCATTCACCGCCAGGGCTTCGTCTACCGCACGACGGTTATCGTCATCAGCCGCGCGGAGGGCAGCATCATCAACACCGGGAAACATCCCACCACGGCAGTAGCCGCTGACGGTCAGTTCGTTGCTGCGAATCATCTGCGCGGTGCGTTCAAGGCCGAGCGTCTGCACTTGATCGCGCCAGGGCGAGATGCCGCGAATATCATGCCGCGCGCAGCCATCAATAATTTTATCCAGCATCCACTGCTGGCGAACAGTGGCGGTATTGAGTGATAAACGCCGTGGATCAGGTTGTTGCATATCGCCCCCTTAACGCACCAGTGATGGAACATCAACCCAGCGGCGCTCTTTCCAGCTTTGCAGGGCCAGTTCAACCAGTTGCAATCCTTTTGCCCCTTCCAGCAGATTCCAGCGGAAATCGATCTCGCCATGAACATGGCGCAGGAACAGCTCCCACTGCACTTTGAAGGCGTTATCGTAGGTGGTCGTGTCCGGTACCGGTGACCAGTCGTCAAAGAAGTTGTGGGTCTGGCGGACATCGGGATTCCAGACCGGTTTTGGCGTATTGACCCGTGATTGTGTCAGGCAGTCCGTGAGGCCAGCCACGGCGGAGCCATTAACGCCATCCACCTGGAAGGTCACCAGGTCGTCACGGCGAACGCGCACGCACCAGGAGCTGTTGATCTGTACGATGGTGCCATTTTTCAGTTCAAAGGTGGCGTAGGCAGCGTCATCGGCAGTGGCTTTATAAGCATTGCCCTGCTCATCAAAACGCTCCGGGATATGGGTCGCCCCAAGGCAGCTGATGCTTTTGATTTCCCCAAACAGGTTGTCAACCACGTAGCGCCAGTGACAAATCATATCGAGGATGATGCCGCCGCCCTCTTCCTGACGGTAGTTCCAGGACGGGCGTTGAGTGGGTTGCAGATCGCCTTCAAACACCCAGTAGCCAAACTCGCCGCGAACCGACAACACCTGGCCAAAGAAGCCAGCCTGATTGAGCATTTGCAGTTTACGCAGGCCTGGCAGCCAGAGTTTGTCCTGCACCACCCCGTGACATACGCCCTGCTGCTCCGCGTAGTGGTAAAGTTCCATCGCCTCAGACAGGCTGACCGCCACCGGTTTTTCGCAGTAGATATGTTTGCCAGCGGCAATGGCTTTTTTCAGTAATCCAGGGCGAGCCTGAGTGGTGGCGGCATCAAAGAAAATGGTGTCGTCAGGATTTGCCAGCGCGGCATCAAGATCGGTTCCCCAGCGGGTAATGCCCGTCTGTTTTGCCAGTGCGGCAATTTTCTCTTCATTACGGCCAATCAGAATCGGATCCGGCAGCAACCTGTCGCCGTTTGCCAGCAATACGCCGCCTTGATCCCTGATCGCCACGATCGAGCGGATCAGATGCTGATTTTTGCCCATCCGGCCGGTTACACCGTGCATGATAATGCCAACAGAAATTGTAGCCATTGCAGTGCCTCGTAATTAAAAATGGGATTTATTCAGGCCGCCATCGACGTCAATAATCTGGCCGATGGTGAAAGGTAATTTGCCGCTTGCCAGCGCATCGACGACTGTCGCGATATCTTCTGGTTGCCCCCAACGCTTCATGGGAACCAGCCCTTCGCTGATTAACTGGTCATATTTCGGCTTCACGCCGCTGGTCATATCCGTGGCAATAATGCCCGGACGCAGCTCATAGACACCGACGCCCTCCTCTGCCAGACGCAGGGCAAACAGCTGCGTCACCATGCTGGCTGCCGCTTTTGACACGCAATATTCACCGCGTGAAATTGACAGGCTATGGGCGCTACAGGAGGTGATGTTGATGATGGAACGGTGCTGGTGGTTAAGTTCGCCCTGCTGCAACATGACGCGGGCCGCTTTCTGACAAAAGAAGAACATCGCCCTGGTGTTAACGTCCTGACAATACTGATAATTCTCGGGGGTGACTTCCAGCAGATCGCCACGCTGTTTCGCCGCCGTACCGGCATTGTTAACCACGCAATCCAGACGGCCCCAGCGTGCCAACAGCGTGTCAAACATCGCCTGCTGAAGCGGTAAATCAGAAACATCTCCAGGTAACGCCAGAGCTTCAATGCCAAATTGTTCTAATTCCGCTACCATGGCTTGCTGCCGGGCGTGACCTTCTTCGTTGTCCCGACCGTTGATCGCGACATGAAATCCGGCTCTGGCAAGCGCAAGCGCACAGGCTTTTCCAATTCCCCGTGTTGAGCCTGTCACCAATGCTACCGGGCGTTGCGAATGGATCATGAGGATACTCCCTGCTGAGTACGTTACATTTCAACTAAACAGTTGAAACTTCGAAATCAGTATAGAAAGAGTAAAAAATTAAAATCATGATCGGCTTCTCAAAATCAACCAGATGGTTGATTTATTTAAAACTACAATTAAAACAATAGATTGAATGGAGATTCTATGAAAGGGGAATCGAGAACGAAGCGCAGGCATGATCCGGATCTCACAAAATGCCTGATCCTCAATGCGGCCAAAAAGGAGTTCGCGGAGAAGGGTTTTGATGGGGCGAGAATCGATCAGATTGCCGCGACGGCAAAGGTCAACAAGCAGCTGATCTATTACTATTTCGAGAATAAGGACACGCTTTTTACTCACGTATTGCAGGTGGCCTACCAGGATATTCGTACCAAAGAAGCGGCACTGGAGCTGGACCATCTACCAGCCCGTGATGCAGTACTTGAGCTGATGGATTTTACCTGGCATTACTATCTGGAAAACCCGGAATTTATTCAGTTGCTCAATAGCGAAAACCAGCTCAAAGCGCGCCATCTAAAAGAGGTGGATACGATCGTGCCGATTAACAGCACCTGGCTTGCGATCACCCAGCGCATTCTCGATCGCGGGCAGGAAGACGGTACGATCCGCGCGGGGATCGATGCCATGCAGTTGAATATCACCATTTCAGCACTGGGCTTTTTTTATCTGATCAACCAGTCAACACTGTCGATTATTTATCAGCAGGATTTGAAACGCCCGGAAGCGCTGGCGGCAAGACGCACGGTAATGCGCGAGACCATCGCTTGCTGGCTGATGCCCGTAGCACAGGCATAAAAAAGCAGGGCCTGATGGCCCTGCCTGGAAGGTTACTTCACAACACGTAACGAAGGACGCCCGCCGCGTGGCGGAGGATCGTCATCGGGATCGTTATCATTCCCGTGATCGGGTTTGTCGCCGTCGATAACTGACATTACCGTCTCGCTTTCCGGGAGAGGAACGCCTTCATCATCGTTGAGGCTGACCACGTCTTCGTCGTAGGCAACTTCCGGCTCGAACATCGTACCTGCACCGTTTTCACGTGCATAAATCGCCAGCACTGCCGCCAGCGGAACAGAAACCTGACGCGGAACACCGCCGAAACGCGCATTAAAGCGCACTTCGTCATTCGCCAGCTCAAGGTTACCGACCGCACGAGGAGCAATATTCAGGACGATCTGCCCGTCACGCGCATACTCCATCGGCACACGAACGTCAGGCAAGGTGACATCCACGACCAGATGCGGCGTGAGTTGGTTATCCAGCAGCCACTCATAAAACGCACGCAGCAGATAGGGACGACGCGGTGTCAGTTGCGACAAGTCCATTCAGTTAACCCCGGCCAAGGCGCATCTCGCGCTCAGGCTCAGTCAAAGAGGCAAGGAAGGAGTCACGCTCAAATACGCGTGTCATATATCCTTTCAGCTCTTTGGAACCCGCACCGCTGAGCTCAATACCGAGAACCGGCAAACGCCATAACAGTGGTGCCAGGTAGCAATCGACGATGCTGAATTCATCGCTCAGGAAGAACGGCTTCTGACCGAACACCGGAGCAATCTGCATCAGCTCTTCACGCAGTTGCCTGCGCGCGTTATCAGCCTGTGCACCACTGCTATTCTTGATGACTTCCATCAAGGAGTACCAGTCTTTCTCAATACGGTGCATGTACAGGCGGCTTTCGCCACGAGCCACCGGATAAACCGGCATCAATGGTGGATGCGGGAAACGCTCATCCAGGTATTCCATGATAATGCGTGATTCCCACAAAGTGAGTTCACGATCGACTAAGGTCGGTACGCTTTGATTCGGGTTGAGGTCAATCAGATCCTGCGGAGGATTATCCTTTTCCACGTGTTCAATTTCGAAGCTGACACCTTTTTCCGCCAGCACGATACGGACCTGATGGCTATAGATATCAACAGGACCAGAAAACAGCGTCATTACCGAACGTTTGTTGGCAGCGACAGCCATGAAAACCTCCAGGTATATTAAGAATTTTACTGCTACCAGCCTGACTACGACTGGCCAGATGTTGGTTACCTACCCACTCGCACCGTCACTTCCGTTCAAAAATCAAACAAAAAATGAACAATCCCAGGCATTTGGGCAGAAAATTGGATGATAGTTTACCAGATTTTGCAGGCTTTGTGGTGAGGGGATTCCGGAAATGCTGAAAAAGAAGAAGGAATCAACTCGATACTGTGGATAACGTGATTTTTATCCATAAAAAAACCCGGCATAAACCGGGTTTTTTGCCAATTGTTCTGCTTGCGCAGAAAGCAATTAACGTTTGGAGTACTGCGGACGACGACGTGCTTTACGCAGGCCGACTTTCTTACGTTCAACCTGACGAGCATCACGAGTGACGAAGCCAGCTTTACGCAGTTCAGAACGCAGGGACTCATCGTACTCCATCAGAGCGCGTGTGATACCGTGACGGATCGCACCAGCCTGACCAGAGATACCACCACCTTTAACAGTGATGTACAGATCCAGTTTCTCAACCATGTCGACCAGTTCCAGCGGCTGACGAACTACCATGCGGGCAGTTTCACGACCGAAGTACTGTTCCAGAGAACGTTGGTTGATAACGATTTTACCACTGCCCGGTTTGATGAACACGCGAGCTGCGGAACTTTTGCGGCGACCAGTGCCGTAGTATTGATTTTCAGCCATTGCCTATAATCCCGATTAGATGTCAAGAACTTGCGGTTGCTGTGCCGCGTGGTTGTGCTCGTTACCCGCGTAAACTTTCAGTTTACGGTACATAGCACGACCCAGCGGGCCTTTTGGCAGCATGCCTTTAACCGCGATTTCAATCACACGCTCAGGACGGCGGGCAATCATCTCTTCAAAGGTCGCTTCTTTGATACCACCGATGTGGCCAGTGTGGTGATAGTACATTTTGTCAGTACGCTTGTTGCCGGTTACAGCAACTTTTTCTGCGTTCAGAACGATGATGTAATCACCAGTATCAACGTGCGGAGTGTATTCCGCTTTGTGCTTACCGCGCAGACGACGAGCCAGTTCGGTAGCCAGACGGCCCAGAGTTTTACCGGTCGCGTCAACAACATACCAGTCGCGTTTTACGGTTTCTGGTTTAGCTGTAAAAGTTTTCATTAAAAGCTTACCCAAATAAATAAGTTACACGTTGGTGAACACCCAAACGTTTAGTCAGTTGAGGCTCACACGACAAAGTCCGGCAAACCTACCCCTTCGAATAGCCTATGCCAGCACATAGAAAGTTTTGGGAAAAAAACCTTCTCGTAACGTGGGGTCGCAGGATTATAGAGAAGTCGGGGTCAAAAATCGACCCCTTTATGTGATTTGACGTGGGTTTTTCGGTGGCGAAGTTTGTTCGGTCTGGCGCTCTCACCCCCAGCGCCTCTCCCACGGGAGGAGGAGCGTCTTTTATGGCATATGCTTACGCTTCAGATATTCTTCGCTCTGCATCTCCTGCAAACGCGACAGGCAGCGCTGAAACTCAAACTTCAGCCGTTCCCCCTGGTAAATCTCATATAAAGGCGCCTGAGCGCTGACAACCAGCTTAACGTGTCGTTCGTAAAACTCATCCACCAGTGCGATAAACCGCCGCGCTTCGCTCTCCATCAAAGGCGACATGACCGGTACGTCAAACAGCATCACCGTATGGAACAACCGTGAAAGCGCAATGTAGTCGTGCTGACTACGGGCATCCACACACAGAGTGCTGAAAGAGACCGCCAGGGTCTGGTTCTCTTCACCCAGGGCCGCCAGCGGGCGATGGTTAACGTCCAGCGTTGAAGCGGTTCGGTGCATTGACCCTGCCAACGCCTGCCACAGCTTATCCATTTGCCGTTGCGTCTCATCACTCAGGGGTGAAAGCCACAAATGCGCCTGGGTCAGAGTACGCAGCCGATAATCCACACCCGCATCCACATTCATGATGGCGCAATGCTGTTTTATGGCATCAATGGCGGGTAAAAAACGCGCCCGTTGCAAACCGTTACGATAAAGTTCATCCGGCGGAATGTTTGAGGTCGCCACCAGAGTTATACCCCGTGCAAAGAGGGCTTTCATCAGACCGCCAAGCAGCATTGCATCCGTAATGTCTGAGACAAAAAATTCATCGAAACAGAGGACATCCGTCTGTGCTTTGAAGCGATCGGCCACAATCTCAAGCGGGTCGCTTTGCCCTTGTAATTCGGCCAGTTCTTCATGAACTCGTAGCATAAAGCGATGGAAATGGAGACGCTGTTTACGCGTGCCTGGCAGGCTCTGATAAAAAAGATCCATCAGCCAGGTTTTGCCGCGACCTACCCCGCCCCACATATATAGCCCCTTTACCGGGGCTGGCGACGTGGCGTCATTTTTGCCAAAGAGTTTGCCAAATTTTGCCATCAGCCCGCCGCGCTCTGGCGCCGGGGACTCCGTGCTAATAATCTGTTGGTAAATGGAATTCAGCTGCTCAACAGCCTCTTTTTGCACATCATCCGGTTGATGGTTGCCCTCGTTCAGGGCGCTGGTGTATCGCGATGCCGGGGAAAGACTCTGCATGGTATTAACATTGTTCCTTGAAAATCGATCCTGCCCACAGGGTTGACCAAAAAAAAGTCGTTCTACCCTACGCGATGCTGAGGCGGGATTCCACTTCTGCGCAATTAGCGGTTATAGTGGCATAATCAGGCACAGGCAGGGAGCTTGCAGCCACCACCCTACGGACTCAAAAGACAATGGGAGAAGTACATGACCTGGGAATATGCGCTAATTGGGTTAGTTGTCGGTATCATAATTGGTGCCGTGGCCATGCGTTTTGGTAACCGGAAATTACGTCAGCAGCAGGCCTTACAGTACGAGCTGGAAAAAAATAAAGCCGAGCTGGAAGAATACCGCGAAGAACTGGTGAGCCATTTTGCCCGTAGCGCGGAACTGCTCGATAACATGGCGCATGATTATCGTCAGCTCTATCAGCATATGGCCAAGAGTTCTACCAGCCTGTTGCCGGAAATGTCAGCAGAAGAGAACCCCTTCCGTAACCGTCTGGCGGAGTCGGAAGCCGGCAACGATCAGGCTCCGGTGCAAATCCCGCGGGATTACTCTGAAGGCGCATCTGGCCTGTTGCGCGGCGGCGCAAACCGCAAATAACATCGTTTTACACTGCATTTTTAACGGGCGCACATGTTGCGCCCGTCCTGTCTTTACAAACCCAGCTATTATTTAGTCATATCCGCATTGTTACCGGGTCGAAATTTCAATAACATCAAAATGTTTTACGTCGTTTTCTCCCTTTCACTTTAGGTTACGAGAGCCAGCATCAATGAAGAAACAAACCCTGCTGTTGAGTGCGTTCGCGTTAAGTGTCGGGTTAACTCTCTCGGCGCCCATCCAGACTATGGCAGCCATGCCCTCGCAGGTTCCAGGCCAGGGGGCGCTACCCAGTCTGGCGCCCGTGCTGGAGAAAGTATTGCCTGCGGTTGTCAGCGTGCAGGTGGAGGGTACGGCGGTACGGGGGCAAAAAGTCCCTGATGAACTGAAGAAATATTTCGGTGACGGTGTGCCCGAAAGCCAGGCCCAGCCATTTGAAGGGTTAGGTTCCGGTGTCATTATTGACGCCCAGAAAGGCTATGTGCTGACCAACAATCATGTGATTAATCAGGCGCAGAAAATTAATGTTCAGCTCAATGATGGCCGTGAATTCGAGGCAAAACTCATTGGCGGGGACGATCAGAGCGACATCGCGCTGCTGCAAATACAAAATCCCAGTAATCTGACGCAAATTGCTATCGCTGACTCAGACAAGCTGCGCGTGGGGGATTTTGTTGTTGCCGTGGGCAATCCGTTCGGGCTTGGCCAGACCGCCACCTCGGGGATTGTTTCCGCCCTTGGCCGCAGTGGCCTCAACCTCGAAGGGCTGGAGAATTTCATTCAAACCGATGCGTCAATCAACCGGGGTAACTCCGGCGGCGCGCTGCTGAATCTCAATGGCGAACTGATAGGGATCAATACCGCGATCCTCGCCCCCAGCGGCGGCAGTGTCGGTATTGGTTTTGCTATTCCAGGTAATATGGCGCAGACACTGGCGAAGCAGTTGATACAATTTGGCGAGATCAAACGCGGTTTGCTGGGGATTAAAGGCACCGAAATGAGCGCCGATATCGCCAAAGCCTTTAACCTTAACGTACAGCGGGGAGCATTTGTCAGTGAGGTTCTGGCAAATTCAGGCTCAGCCAAAGCAGGCATCAAATCGGGTGATGTGATTGTCAGTCTTAATGACAAGCCGTTAAACAGTTTTGCTGAACTGCGCTCACGGATCGCCACCACCGAACCTGGCACTAAGGTCAAACTGGGACTGCTGCGTGATGGGAAACCGCTGGATGTTGAAGTGACGCTGGATAAAAACACCTCATCGTCAGCCAGTGCTGAGCTTATCTCCCCGACGCTCCAGGGGGCATCATTGAGCGACGGCCAGCTTAAAGATGGCACCAAAGGCATCAGCATTGAGAGTGTCGAGAAGGATAGCGCGGCAGCACAGGCCGGGTTGCATAAAGATGATGTCATCATTGGCATCAACCGGACGCGCGTCCAGTCGATTGCCGACATGCGCAAAGCGCTTGAAACCAAACCCGGCGTCATTGCGCTGCAAATTATCCGCGGCAATGAAACTCTTTATTTATTGTTGCGTTAAGCAAATACTATCCCGGACATCACCGCTGCATGTGATGTCCGGATAACTCATGCTATGCTGCTGCCGATACCTTAACAACGACGCCCGCATCATGCTTTTGAAGCTATTACGCTCGATAATACTCGGTTTAATTGCCGGTGGCCTGATCCTCGCCGCCGTACCCTCACTACGCCAGAAAATTACCTTTTCGGCCCCCCAGTTTGACAGTTCCGATGAAAGCCCTGCCAGTTACAACCAGGCAGTGCGTCGCGCCGCACCCGCGGTGGTGTACGTTTACAACCGTGGGCTCAATAATTCGTCGCATAATCGTCTGGAAATTCGCACCCTGGGTTCCGGGGTCATCATGGACCAGCGTGGTTATATCGTTACCAACAAACACGTGATCAACGATGCTGATCAGATAATTGTCGCCTTGCAGGATGGCCGCGTATTTGAAGCCCTGTTGGTAGGCTCAGATTCTCTGACCGATCTTGCAGTATTAAAAATCAATGCCACAAATGGCCTGCCGGTTATTCCGATCAATGCTCAACGCGTTCCCCATATCGGCGATGTGGTACTGGCCATCGGCAATCCCTATAACCTCGGTCAGACCATCACCCAGGGCATTATCAGCGCCACGGGTCGTATCGGTTTGAACCCGACAGGTCGACAGAACTTCCTGCAAACGGATGCTTCCATTAACCACGGGAACTCGGGCGGCGCCCTTGTTAACTCGCTGGGTGAACTGATGGGGATCAACACGCTCTCGTTTGATAAAAGCAATGACGGTGAGACACCGGAAGGTATTGGTTTTGCCATTCCCTTCCAGCTTGCGACCAAGATTATGGATAAGCTGATCCGCGATGGCCGGGTGATCCGCGGCTATATTGGTATCGGCGGCAGAGAAATCGCGCCAATGCATACGCAAGGCGGAGCCATTGACCAGCTTCAGGGCATTGTTGTCAATGAGGTCGCGCCTGATGGCCCGGCAGCTCAGGCAGGGATTCAGGTGAATGATGTTATTGTCTCGGTCAATGGCAAACCGGCTATCTCAGCCCTGGAAACCATGGACCAGGTGGCAGAAATTCGCCCAGGCTCTGACATCCCGGTTGAGGTCATGCGGGAAGATAAAAAGCTGAAGCTTCAGGTCACCATTCAGGAGTACCCGGCGACAAATTAAGCGTATAAAAAACCGGAGCACATAGCATGTAGCTCCGGTCTTTTTATGCCCTCTTCTGGCGGTAGACAGCACGCCAGGCGGCGATGATCGGTTGGTTATTTGTTGACGAACTCCTCGCCCAGCTGGATTTCTTTACTTAGCGTATCCAGCATATCGTCCAGCGCCTGTTGTTCAAATGCACTGAGTTTGCCAATTGCCTGGCGCTCTTCGATACCATTTTTCCCCAGCAGCAGCGGTTGTGAGAAGAAACGGGCATACTGACCGTCGCCTTCAACATAGGCACACTCCACCACGCCTTTTTCACCTTGCAGCGCGCGAACCAGCGACAGACCAAAACGTGCAGCGGCCTGACCCATCGACAGTGTTGCCGAACCGCCACCGGCTTTCGCTTCAACCACTTCCGTTCCGGCATTCTGAATACGTTTTGTCAGGTCGGCGATTTCCTGCTCAGAAAAACTGACGCCTGCAATTTGCGACAACAACGGCAGAATAGTGACGCCAGAATGGCCGCCGACAACCGGCACCTCGATATCCGACGGCTGTTTGCCTTTTAACTCAGCCACAAAGGTATTAGAGCGGATGATATCCAGCGTGGTCACGCCGAACAGCTTATTCTTGTCATAAACCCCGGCCTTTTTCAGCACTTCAGCCGCAATCGCCACGGTGGTATTAACCGGATTGGTAATGATACCGATACAGGCTTTCGGGCAGGTTGTCGCAATTTGTGCGACCAGATTTTTGACAATTCCTGCATTCACGTTAAACAGGTCGGAACGATCCATGCCTGGTTTACGCGCCACACCTGCAGAAATCAGAACAACATCCGCACCGTGCAGAGCAGGGGTTGCATCTTCACCAGCAAAACCTTTGATTTTAACGGCGGTAGGAATATGGCTGAGGTCAACAGCAACCCCGGGGGTTACAGGAGCAATATCATACAGAGTGAGTTCAGAACCTGAAGGCAGTTGTGTTTTCAGAAGTAGAGCTAACGCCTGTCCGATACCGCCGGCGGCGCCGAGGACTGCAACTTTCATCATAAACTCCTTATTATGGTTAGCTAAATATTTTGTTACTCCGTTGCGGCGACCTTAATTCACCCTGATAATTATGGCATCATGCCAACCAAAATTCTGCGGTATGGCACGCTTTTAAAATATTATAATGGGTTTTTACGACCGACTGACCGGCAAACTAAGCAACTAACACTAAGAGTTTACAATATAGTCCCGGTGACCATCAAAGAAACGCCAACTCAATAACATTTATTTTACTTTTTTTTAATTTGCGACATACAACACAAGCGATTTTGTTCCCCCATACAGGGAACTAACAGAACTTGTGTCTTTAATAACAGTATATTAAATATTTCCACGGTAGATTATTTGCATAAAAATTCATCCATATGCATAATAATGTAGTTTTCACGACCTGATACGGGTGACTTATGCGAAGCTCGGCAAAGCAAGAAGAATTAGTTAAAGCGTTCAAAGCGCTACTTAAAGAAGAGAAATTCAGCTCTCAGGGAGAAATTGTGCTGGCTTTGCAGGAGCAAGGTTTCGACAATATCAACCAGTCCAAAGTTTCCCGCATGCTGACCAAGTTTGGTGCGGTACGTACGCGCAATGCAAAAATGGAGATGGTGTACTGCTTACCGGCAGAGCTTGGTGTGCCAACGACATCCAGTCCACTGAAAAACCTGGTGCTTGATATTGACTACAATACATCGGTTGTCGTCATTCATACCAGCCCCGGCGCGGCTCAGCTTATTGCTCGCCTGTTGGACTCTCTGGGTAAGGCCGAAGGCATTCTGGGCACCATTGCAGGTGATGATACGATCTTCACCACCCCAGCCAACGGTTTCACGGTAAAAGAGCTGTACGACGCCATTCTGGTTCTGTTCGAACAGGAACTCTGATCCCTTTCTCCCCTCGTGCCCTGACGAGGGGAAATCCCGCCTTTGAAAATCGTTAACTCGTCATCAGCAGATCATTATTTTGACATAATGTGCGACTTTTCATTACAAGCCATGCCCCTAAAGAGTTGTTTCGCACAAATCGTCAAATTCACTTATCCATATGATTAAAAACAATTAAATTTAATATTCCGCCCATTTTTATACACTATTTGATATAAGAAATGGTTTTCTTACCAATTAATTACAAAAGCAATGATTATCCTGGTATTAATTTTTGGGGTTATTAGCGTATACTTGCTTTTGTGATGAGGGTCACGAAACAAGACCCCGCGAAATTAAAGATGACAAGGTAATTATCATGAATATTAAATCTACTGTTGCAGCCCTGAGTGTTTTGTCCGTTCTCTCTTTTGGCGCATTCGCCGCAGACTCAATCGGTGCTGATCAAGCGCAAAACCGCGAGTCATTAGGCACCATTTCTGTTGGTGGTATTAACAATTCACCGATGGATATGCGTGCGGAATTGAACAAAAAAGCGGAAGAACAGGGCGCATCGGCTTATCGCGTTATTGAAGCGCGTACCGGAGATAACTGGCACGCCACTGCTGAACTGTACAAATAAGCAATACGTCAACTCTGTATCAACACCTGTATCACCATCGCTCAACGGCACCAGGCATAAAAATAGCGGTTCAACCCTTCTTGCCGTTGGGTATTGAGGAGAAAAAAATGAAACGTAACATCATCATCGCAACCCTGGGTCTGGCTTCACTGCTCTCTTTCGGTGCCAGTGCAGCAACAGTCGTCTCTGCAGACCAGGCGCAAAATATGCAATCGCTGGGGAGTGTTTCTGTTTCCCAGACCGCCAGTTCCCCAATGAGTATCCGTGAGCAACTGTCGGCGAAAGCCGATCAAGCCGGCGCATCAAGCTATCGCGTAACTGAGTTACAGGAAGGCGATACCTGGCATGCCACTGCCGAGCTGTATAAATAATCCCTCGTCGTATATGTGCTACGACTTGCCCCTGCCAGTCAGGGGCTTTTTTTGTCTGTAATTCAATGAATGTTGAAGCGAAATTGCCCTTCCAGCTCTTCCTCTGCCTCATCAAAAAGCAGAATCAACGCCCCGAAGCGCCGCCGTAATTTGTCAGGAAGATGAATGAATTCAATCTCCAGCGGCATCGACAACTCGCCAGTCAGCACATTCCAGAGTGAATCCAGATCGGTTACTTTGCCGTTTTCCATCGAGAACTGGCGGCAAAAGTCACGATAGAACGCCATTTGATCATCGATCTCGTCAAAATCAAAGGTATAGATATTCATGGTCCGCCATCCAGCCAAAGGGGGCGAGTGACCGCCCCGTCAGATCATAATCCCCCAAGATGCAGGGTTTTGACTTCTAAAAACTCATCCAGGCCCAGCACCGATCCTTCACGCCCAAGGCCGGACTCTTTCACCCCACCAAAGGGGCCAAGCTCTGTCGATACCGCACACTCATTAATCCCAATCATGCCGCTTTCAAGCGCCTGCGAAACACGAAACACCCGGGAGAGATTTTGCGTGTAGAAGTAGGCAGCCAGACCAAAGGGCGTTGCGTTGGCACGCTGGATAACATCCTCTTCAGTGGTAAAACGAAAGCAGGCCGCTACCGGGCCGAAGGTCTCTTCTTTCGCCAGCGTCATCTCCTCGCTGCAATCTCCCAGCACCGTCGGTTGCCAGAAATTGCCGCCTAAAGCATGCGCCGCGCCACCAGCTAGCACTTTCGCTCCTCTGGCGACCGCATCCTCAACGTGCTCACGTACTTTCGCCACCGCCGAAGGCTCAATTAACGGCCCCACCACCACCCCATCTTCGAGACCATTACCGACTTTCAGGGCCTTAACCGCATCAGCCAGCTGTTGCGTAAAGCGGTCGTAGACCGACTCGTGAATATAGAAACGGTTTACGCTGACACAGACCTGTCCGGCATTGCGAAATTTGTTGGCGATGGCCCCTTTCACTGCGGCCTCAATATCCGCATCTTCAAAGACGATATAAGGGGCATTTCCCCCCAACTCCATGGAGACCTTTTTCATGGTTTGCGCAGCATTGCGCACCAGCGTTTTGCCAACGGCGGTAGAGCCGGTGAAAGAGATCTTGCGTACCGCATGACTTGCCATAATGGCATCGCTGATCTCCGGAGTATTACCGGCCACGGCATTCAGTACGCCATCAGGCACGCCAGCCTTCTTCGCCAGTGTCAGCAAGGCGAATGCGCTTAACGGCGTATTGTTGGCGGGTTTGATAACGCCAGTACAGCCTGCGGCCAGCGCTGGCCCCAGCTTACGGGTCAGCATTGCCATCGGAAAATTCCACGGCGTAATGGCCGCCACAACGCCAACAGGTTCGCGGGTTGCGTAAATACGGGAGCCTGGTTTGACCGGCGGAATGATTTCCCCATTGGCGCGCTTCGCCTGCTCGGCAAACCACTGAATAAAGCTGGCGGCATATTCCACCTCCCCCTCAGCTTCTTTCACCGGTTTGCCCTGCTCGGTGGTCATTAAGCGCGCCAACCAGCTTTTGTTTTCAATAATCAGTTCATACCAGCGATAGAGGATGGTGGAACGCTCTTTCGCGGTCTTTGCCCGCCAGCCAGGAAAAGCCTTTGCGGCGGCGGCAATCGCCTCTTCGGTCTCTTTTTTCCCGGCCTTCGCGACTTTTGCCACCACGTCTCCTGTCGCCGGATCCAGCACATCAAATGTGCTGTTCAGTGATGTCCAGACGCCATCCACCAGATACCCCGTCTGAAACAGTTCGCTGTCCTGCAATGCCTGCGTCGTCATTTGCTCTCCTTAATGGTGATGAACAAAACCTGCCGTAAAGTATAGCCATAAAAAAACCGACGCTTCTGGCGTCGGTTCAGATTGCTGACGAACCCCACGTTTTTCGTGGGGTTTTGTTTTTGTAGCGACCGCAGGTCGCGATCGCGATATTT
>NZ_CBFFRJ010000101.1:0-18969 GCF_965644225.1 Phytobacter sp. V91
TCATACAGCTCAGCTAAGGTAAGGCTAATACAGATAAGGACTCCACTGAACCCCACCGATTAAATCGCACCTTCCCTTGTTGAATCCCGGCATTTCCTTGGCCTCTACAGAAGAAAGATCAAAGACCGGCACACCATCAAACAGCTGTTCAAAGATAAGATCTCGTTTATGGCGATCTTTAAAGGGATCAGAAACTTTAGCGATTTGGCGTTCTTCGTTAAATTGTCGGCCAAAATGCGCTAACGCTGGCGCAGGTCGAAAAATGGGAGGCCTGGCCTCCCATTGTTATTTTATCTCTCACGGAAGGCTTCAGCTTTGGCCCGCAGTATGGGTTTGAGCAGATAGGCCAGAATCGTTTTCTTACCGGTAATAATATCCACTGAGGCGATCATCCCCGGAATGATAAGCAGCGGCTTATCATCCGTACCGAGGTGGTTTTTATCCGTGCGCAGTCGGATGATATAAAAACTTTTCCCGTCTTTATCGGTCACCGTGTCAGGGCTGATCTGTTCAAGTTTGCCCTTTAATCCACCGTAGATGGTGTAATCGTAAGCGGTGAACTTCACGGTGGCTTCCTGGCCTGGACGCAAAAACGCAATGTCCTGCGGACGCACTTTGGCCTCCACCAGCAGGGTGTCGTCCAGCGGGACAATCTCCACAAGGTCATTACCCGGCTGGATAACGCCGCCAATGGTATTAATCAGCAGTTGCTGAACCACCCCGCGTACTGGCGAGGTCACCAGCGTGCGGTTCACCCGGTCGGTAATCGCCTTGCCGGAAGCTTCAATCTTACTCAGATCGGTTCTCGCCTCATTGAGTTGCCCCAGCGCTTCGCTGCGGTAACGGCCACGGGTTTCCCCCACCTTGCTTTCAATCTCTTTGATTGCGGCCTGAGCACGGGGAATGGCGAGCACCACGGAGTCGAGCTGTCCCTGGGTTTCAACCCCGGCACGGCGCAGGCGCAGCATCTCCACTTTTGAAATCGCCCCTTTTGCCACCAGCGGCTCAGACATGCTGATCTCCTGCTGTTGCAACGCCAGGCTGCGGCGGTACTGGATGAGTTTCCCCTGGAAGTCGAGCAGTTCCTGGTTCTTCTGCACTAGCTGCTCGTTAAGCCCGGCAATTTCGCTCTGGATGCGCTTGTTTAGACTGGCAAAAAGCTCCATTTCGCCACTGGCGATATCCGGCGCCTGTTTGATGATTTCTGGCGACAGAGTCAGCGAGGTTGCATCATCGAGCTGGGCGGTCAGGCGCTGAATGCGCGCCTCCAGCGCCAGCCTGTCAGCCTCCGTTTCCCCGGCGTTGGAACGAAAACGGGTGTCGTCAAGGCGCAGCAGCGGCGCGCCAGCCTGCACCACTTCGCCTTCATGGACAAACACCTCAGCGATAATCCCGCCCTCAAGGTTTTGTACTTTTTGCAGGCGGGAAGAGGGAATGGCCCGCCCCTCGCCCTGCGTCACTTCATCAATACTGGCAAGCCCGGCCCAGATGATCATGGCAATAAAGAAAGCGAAGATTGCCCACAGGGTCACACGCACCACTCGTGGAGCATCATCCAGCAGGGCTCTGTTGACCTCATTGGTGGTGAACGGCGTCGGCTGTTTATCTCCTGACAGCCAACTCATCAGGCGGCTAAGCGCATCAACGATTCGCATGAATTTGTCCCTTTTTCAGCGCACTCATCACGCTCTCTTTCGGGCCGTCGGCAATGATCCTGCCGTTATCGACAATAATCAGACGATCCACCAGCGACAGCAGAGAGGCGCGATGGGTGACCATCAATAAGGTCTTATTACTGATGACCGGCGCCAGCGCTTTTTTGATCAGATCTTCACTGGTGTTATCCATGGAGCTGGTGGGTTCATCCATCAGCAGTACCGGCGGATCGAGCAACAGAGCCCGGGCCAGCGCCACCGCCTGCCGTTGCCCACCGGAGAGGCTCAAGCCGCGCTCACCCACCTGCATGTTGTAACCAGAAGGGTGACGGCGAGCGAACTCGTGCACCCCGGTCAGGGTAGCGGCGCGCATCATGGTCTCATCATCAACATAGCTGGCGCCGTGCACCAGGTTCTCGCGCAGGGTACCGTTAAACAGGTGGATATCCTGCGGCGCGTAACCAATATTATGCCGCAGGTCATGAACATCAATCTGGCGGATATCAATACCATCAATCAGCACGCTGCCGCCGTCCGGCTGGTAAAAACCGACCAGTAATTTAGCCAGCGAGCTTTTTCCTGAGCCGCTACGACCGATAATCCCCACCTTCTCACCGGGCTGAATCGTCAGCGAGATATTAGTGAGCGAGGTGTATTTATTGCCGGGATAGCAGAACGTCACATCACGCAGTTCAATCGCGCCGGAAAGGGTTTCGCGCTTCAGCGGCACTTCGCCATCCTGCACTTCCTGCTCCAGCCCCATCATTCTGTCGATCGTGGCTTTGGTCATCCGGGCGCGCTGGTAACGGGTGATCAGGCTACATAGCTGGCCAATGGGCATCATGGCGCGGCGGTGCAGCAGGTAGCAGGCAATCAGCCCGCCCATACTCAGGTTGCCGCTAATAATGATGTAAACCCCGGCAACAATCATCGCCACCCCGCTGAACTGCTGCAACCAGGAGGTAAAGTTCACCGCCACATAAGAGAGCGATTTCACCCGCAACTCCAGCTTACTGAGCTGGCCGGTAAGGTGCTCCCACTGGTATTGCCGCTCGCTCTGGGCGTTATTGATCTTGATGGCGTCGAGCCCGGTGAGGGTCTCCACCAGCATCGCCTGGCGCTCATTCGCCAGTTGGTAGGTCTTTTGTACCCGCGACATCAGCGGGCGCTGAATAAGCCAGTTCACCAGCAGCGCCAGCGGGTAAGACAGCACCGGGATCAACACCAGCGGGCCGCCAATCACCCCGATGACCAGCAGGATCAACAGCGTAAAGGGAAAGTCGATAAATGCGGTCAGCGTCAGCGATGAGAGGAAATCCCGCACCGACTGGAACTCCTGGAAATTCTGCGCAAAGCTGCCCACGCGCTGGGGGCGAAGCTTCATCTTCATTCCCAGCAGCCGCTCAAACAGCGCCGATGAAACCACCAGATCGGTCTTTTTCCCCGCCAGGTCAAGGCAAACGCCCCGCAGTACCTTCAGCACAAAGTCGAACACAAACGCGATGCTGACGCCAATCGCCAGCACCCATAACGTAGCGGTCGCCTGGTTGGGCACCACCCGGTCATAGACGTTCATCACAAACAGTGGCGCGCTGAGAGCCACCAGGTTGACAAGAAAGCTGGCAACCATCGCGTCAATGTAGAGAAATTTCGACAGCTTAAGCGTGTCGCGGAACCAGTTGGTCGTGCGCGGTAAGGTCGCCGTCGGCTGGGCATCAAACTCGTGTTCCGGCGAGATAAAAATCGCCCTGCCGCTGTAATTTTCGCAAAGGGTCTCCCGCGACAGCGTAATTTCACTGCCTTCGGTTTCACTGGGCAGCAGGCGCGCCTGTTGCTGCGCATCCCAGCCAATCAGCACCGCCGTCTGGTTGTTTTTCAACAGCAGAACGGCCGGCAGCGACAGGGCGGTAATATGTTCCACCGGGCGTTGTACCACCCGCGCCTTTAGCCCTGCACGGCCGGCAGCGCGAGGAAAGGTCTCAAGGGTAAGCAGATGGGATTCCAGCGGCAGTCCGGTCGTCAGTACGTTGCGGCTGGTAGCGATATTATGCAATTTGCAGATGATCATCAGGGCATCAAGCAGCGGATCATCATGGGCTTGCCGGGGATCCTGTCTGACCTGCGCCTGCGGGGAAACCTCGGCGTCACCAGGTAAGTCAATATCAGGCGTCATTCTCTGCCTCAGTGTGCTAAAAAAAGAGAGGGTTATTGCCGGTGATGATACCGGAAATAACCCCGTCAGCCTTCAATATCGTTTTATTTTAACTCTGGTAATTCCGGCTGTGCGCGTTGCGCCTGCTCAAGCGGTTGCGATGCCGATGGAGCCTGAATATTCAGGCTTTTCAGCAGCTCGCCGGTACGGGCATTGATGCGATAAGTGGTAAACATCTCCACAAACTGCAACTCAACGTAACGACGCTGGGCGCTAAAGACTTCGTTTTCGCTGTCCAGCATATCCAGCAAGGTACGATCCCCCAGGCTGAACTGCTCCTGATAGGCGCTACGCACCGTCACGCTGCGATCGGCGTACTCTTTGGCGATCGGTGCCTGTTG
The DNA here is from genome assembly GCF_965644225.1 of Phytobacter sp. V91. Classification (NCBI taxonomy): domain Bacteria; kingdom Pseudomonadati; phylum Pseudomonadota; class Gammaproteobacteria; order Enterobacterales; family Enterobacteriaceae; genus Phytobacter; species Phytobacter sp. V91. Next base: position 4,209 of record NZ_CBFFRJ010000101.1, read on the forward strand.
CTCGGCGTTACGCAATGCGTTCCACGCCAGACGCAGTTCTTCGTTTAACTGGCGCTGGGCGTTGTTTTTCACATCCTGAGCCTCTTTCATTTTGTAGGCATAAGAGGTGAGCGTGGCATTGTCGCTGCCGCCGTTGTACAGGTTGTAGCGCATACGCAGCATCGCCTGCCATTCCTGATTATGCCCGCGCGTACCGTCGATGTTGTTATCCATCGTCCGGCCCACTTCAACGTTCACATTCGGGTAAAAATGGGATTTCGCGGCTTCGTACTGCTGGCGGGTCGCTTCCACATCAGAATCAGCCTGCTTGAGCAGCGGGCTGTTATCCAGCATGACGGTACGGGCGGCGTCCAGCGAGGCCGGAACTGCAATCTTCCCGGGGTTGACGAGGGTATCAGCCTCTTTGCCGGTCACGCTCTGGTAGTTGGCGCGGGAATCTTCGAGATTGGTTTGCTCAGTCAGCAGATTATTGCGCGCCTGCGCCAGACGCGCTTCCGCCTGGTCAAAGTCAGCCTGACGGCCTACGCCCTGCTGGGTACGCAGGCGGATCTGATCAAACACCCGCTCGTGATTTTTCAGGTTATCTTCTGCCAGCTGCACCATTTGCTGGCGCATCAGCACATCCAGATAGCTCTGGATAGTCTGCAACGCGGTGGTTTCACTGGTATTCATCACCGTCCAGGCGCGTGAGTTAACCGTGGCTTTCTGCCGCGCCACTTCACTGCTGGTCGCAAAGCCATTAAAGACGTTCTGCGTGAGGTTGATGGCAGACTCGCTGCGGTGCAGGTCACGTAAGTGATCGCCTGCCGCCCGGGTGCTGGCGTTATCGGTTTGCTCCCATCCGGTACCGGCCGTGAGATCCAGCGAAGGCAGATAGCCACCTTTGGCGGCGCGAAGATCCTGATCCGATGAATAGCGACTGTTTACCGACGCGTTCACTTCCGGGTGCGATAACAGGCTCTCTTTCACTGCCTGCTCGAGGGTTGTGGCCTGGCTTTGTGCAGCGCAAAGCATCAGCGCGGCACCCATAGTCACAGGGCTACGATATTTCATTCCTGTCGTCCTTTTCGTCAAATCCCTGATTGTGGGTCACTGTCCATCAGAGAAAATGCCATTAAACCAGAGGGGGAAAAGCGTCCTGGCTATTTTTGTCAAACAGCATCCTTCGTCTGACCTGAACTCAGTGATTGTGCGCCGCGCCGCATCCCGAAAGACGCGGCGCGGCGGCCTGTTATGAAACGTCTTCGGGTTTCGAAATCAGGCTATCCATCATCTCTTCATTACCGGCATGGTAGCTGTCAGTACCTGCTGTCTCGCCACCTTCGGCCGGGACATGTTCAGGCTCCGTCGGCCCATCCGTTGCATCGCTCTGCGGGCCTGCCTGAATCATCGTGCTGAGATCGTTATGCTCCTCATCATGGATGATATCGCTGAAGCTCAGCGGCTCATCCGAACCGGGGCTGGCGCTCTGAATATCAGCGGTCGTTGCCGTGGCATCATGCGACTCATCTCCCGATGTCGTCTGACTGGCGCTATCCGCGCTTGCGGTCTCGCTCTGGCTTTGCGTAGATTCGGCACTGTCCGGCGTGAGCATCAGGTTCTCGTCATCGATTAACGATGCGCTGTGCTCCTCCGTCGTCGCGCTATGGCTGGTATCTTCACTTTGCGAGTCGGTCGTTTCGCTGCTGGCCATCCGCGCGCTGCTGCTGTCCGTGTCAGTATGATTTTCGTCGGTAAGCTGGCTGGTCGTCATATGGCTGTCATCAGCGATATCGTCAGCATGATCCGCCGTGCTGAGATCCGTGTGACTGTCGCTGACATACTGCCCACCCTCTTCGCCATCAAAGGTGAAATGGGTATCGTGCTGATCGGCCGCGGTGGAATCCACATCCAGGGTGATATCACCCAGCGCCTCTTTACCGTCCGGCACCTCAACACTCACCTGCCCGGTGAAGTGGGTCGTTTCGTTATCAAAGGTCAGAACGTAGACCTTATTCACAGCGTCATAACTGACATCGACGTAATTACCGGTGAAGGTCGCATTTTCCGGGATCCCGCTTAAGGTCACGGAATTGAGATGGTCGCTGCTGTCTGAACTTTCCAGATTCACATCCAGATTCAGCGTCACCGAATAACTGACGGTGGTACTTCCGCCGTGGGTGGAAGACGGCCCGTCGCCAAATACCACCCCTTCAATACCATTCGCATTCTGGAATGGCGATTGATGAGTCGTATTATCAACGACATGGAGATTGTCGATATCGTTGTTCTGGTGGTTCTGCGGGTGATCGACGCCGGTCACGGTGTAATCTTTGCTCTCACCGCTAACAAAGATATAGTCCTTGCCGACACTGCTTTCCGCCAGCCCCTGGTTGCCGGTAATACCGTTCAGCGGCACAAAATTATACTGGCTGTTAGACCAGTCGCTCTGCTGGTAGTAGCCGCCGGTATGCTCGCCAACAACAAAGATATCGGTATGGCCAGCAGAGCCGGGAACATTGCTGGCATTGGCGTTACCGCTGCTGGTGTAATAGTGGATCTGATCCGGGCTACTGGACTTAGGCACCGCATCGCCAGCGATTTTGCCATCCGGGCTATCCGGCGTCAGCCAGATGTGAACGTTATCGCCAATCGCGACGATCACCCCGTTCTGGATATCGTATCCATTCGGGTTTTTGCTGCCGCCGTTAATATGAGTAACTTCGTTATCTGAGGTATCCGCCGTTTTATCACCTGGGGTGACAGTTACAGTCAGCTTCACATCGGCGTCTGAGTCGGAGTCAGCATCCGCGTCGGCGTCTGCATCAGAGTCGGAATCGGAATCGGAATCGGCATCAGCATCCGCATCGGCGTCTGCATCAGAGTCGGAGTCGGAATCGGAATCGGCATCAGCATCCGCATCGGCGTCTGCATCAGAGTCGGAGTCGGAGTCAGAGTCAGAGTCAGAGTCAGAGTCGGAATCGGCATCCGCATCGGCGTCTGCATCAGAGTCAGAGTCAGAGTCAGAGTCAGAGTCAGAGTCAGCATCAGCATCTGAATCAGAGTCGGAATCGGAATCGGAATCGGCATCGGCGTCCGAATCAGAGTCGGAATCGGCATCCGCGTCGGCGTCTGCATCAGAGTCAGAATCGGAGTCAGCATCCGCATCGGCGTCGGCATCGGCGTCCGAATCAGAGTCGGCATCTGAATCAGAGTCGGAATCGGCATCAGCATCGGCGTCTGAATCAGAGTCAGAGTCAGAGTCAGCATCCGCATCGGCGTCTGCATCAGAATCGGCATCGGCATCCGCGTCGGCGTCCGAATCAGAGTCGGAGTCGGCATCCGCATCGGCGTCTGCATCAGAGTCGGAGTCTGCATCCGCGTCGGCGTCTGCATCAGAGTCAGAGTCAGCATCCGCATCGGCGTCTGAATCAGAGTCGGAATCAGCATCCGCATCCGCATCCGCATCAGCGTCTGCATCAGAGTCGGAATCGGCATCCGCATCGGCGTCTGCATCAGAGTCGGAATCGGCATCCGCATCGGCGTCTGAATCAGAGTCGGAATCAGCATCCGCATCAGCGTCCGAATCAGAGTCGGAATCAGCATCCGCGTCTGCATCTGCATCAGAGTCAGAATCAGCATCCGCATCGGCGTCAGAGTCGGAGTCTGCATCAGAGTCAGAATCAGCATCCGCATCTGCATCGGCGTCTGCATCAGAATCGGAGTCAGCATCCGCATCTGCATCGGCGTCTGCATCAGAATCGGAGTCAGCATCCGCATCCGCGTCTGCATCAGAGTCGGAGTCAGCATCTGCATCCGCATCCGCATCCGAATCAGAGTCGGAGTCAGCATCCGCGTCTGCATCCGCGTCGGCATCTGCATCAGAGTCAGAATCAGCATCCGCATCGGCGTCAGAGTCGGAGTCTGCATCAGAGTCAGAGTCTGAATCAGCATCAGCATCAGCATCGGCATCAGCATCAGCATCAGCGTCAGCATCAGCATCCGCATCCGCATCCGCATCCGCATCAGAATCCGCATCGGCGTCTGAATCATCCGCAGCGAGATCGTTAGCAGTATCAAGGAGGGTTAATTCTTCCGGCCGCTGGTCATCCGGAAAATCAAGGCCGACCGTGGGGTAACCCGCAGTGGGATCAACAATCTCGCCGGTTAAATCGAGCACCACATGCGTATGGGAGCCACCGCCGCTACCGCCGGGCTCACCGCCAGTCCCGCCAGCCTGTGGGCCTGCAGCAGGGGCTTCAAGGGTTTGGGTCGGATCCTGACCGTCGGCAATGGCCTGCTGTATCGCCGCAACATCTTGTTGCTGCGAAGCTGTCGCCTCGGTGGTCACCGTTCCGGTGCTGTCCCAGTGGCTGTCGCGCCCAAGATCCAGCTGTTTGCCATCAGAAAGAGATAAAGTGACAGCGCCAGAATTGCCGGTCTGGACTTGCTCCCCTTCGAGGATCCTGTCGCCCTCAACCAGTAAACGCCTGCTTCCATCAGGCCCAACAGCAAACACTTGTCCTATTACCGCTTTAACGATCCCAGATACGCCGCTCATGTGTAGTTTCCCTCGATCCTTTTCTGGCCCAAAACATCCGTTGTTCAGGCATAGAATGCTAAAAGAGAATTTAATTTAAGTAAGGCAATACGTAGCAAAGGCTACGATAACGTGTCCCGATATACCGTCATACTTCAGGTTGCATGAGCGCTGGCGACGTTTGCTCACCTCGGGCACTCACGCGCTTGCCGCCTGCCTGCAACTCGAATTATTCAGGGTATAGATGTTTTATTGATACGGGCACGATGATACTGGCGGGTATATTAATAGATGGCATGAATAAATAGTAGCCTGAGATGTTATTTAGACGTGAAAAAAAGGGGCCAGATCAATAACCCCTTAGGAGTACATAATATATTCAGCGCTCAGGCAAAATAATGACTCAAATAAGTCCTTCGTCATCGTCGGCGATTAATCCTTCCAGACCGCTCAGCGAGCGACGCGCCTGAGCACGGCTGGTCAGCTTGCTCTGTGCCGCCAGAGGCAGATCGGTAATACTGATAACGCCTTTACTCATCAGCACTTCGATCAGATCCTCAAGCACGCGCACCATTTCCAGATCGCTCTGGCGCAGTTGCAATAATGTTGCTTCGCGGATCTCCTGCTGGCGTATCCACTCGTCAATCTCCGCCGTACAGGCTTCACTCTGTCCGGTCATCGTCTGAAAGGGCTGCGTCTCGACCTGAATAATGCGCCCTTGTGCATCGCGTTCTATGTAATACATATTCAGCCTCGTCTTAACGTGTGCGGTTAATTTCCACCCAGGGTACTGGCATCAGCAAAATAACGCCCCATGGCGCCGTACAAACCAATTTTTTCCAGAATCGCCAGTTCACCTGCTGTTTCCACACGCTCAGCAATAAGCGGTAAATTAATCTGTCGGGTCGCCCAGTAAATGGCCTCAATAAACAGTTTTTTATCTTCTTCGCTATCGATATCGCGAATATAACTGCCGTCCACCTTAATCCAGGCAAGTCCCCACTGCGGTAAATTTCCGATAAGGTGGAACCGGCCACCAAAATGCTGGATCCCCAGACGACAGCCAAATTCCTTCAGTCGACTGACCAGAATGTTGACGCGTTCGGCATCAGGAAGCTCATTTTCATCCAGCTCCAGCGTCAGGCGGGACGCCAACTGAGGCGCGTTTTTCAGTGGCTGCAACAGGGCATTCAGACTCTGATCGTCAGCCACGCTGGCGCCGCTGATACTGAGCGCCAGCGGCCGGGTTGATTTTGCCAGCTCACCCAGCGTCTGCTGCAACATCACAATATCCATGCGACGGCTAAGATCGAGGCGATGGATCCACGGCATAAAGCGTCCTGCGGGCACCAGCTCACCGTCCTGGGTACGGATACGGGCGAGGATCTTATGATGCAGCACGACATGGGCGTTGTTGCACTGATACACCGGCTGAGAGAACAGCTCGAATGCCCCCTTCGTCAGCACCTCGTCCAGGCGGGTGTACCAGCTGTGATGATCTTCTTCGCTTTCCCCCGTGGAAGTACTCTCCTGGCTTGCAAAGAAACGCATTTCGGTTTCCGCCATCGCCAGCGCCTGGTCGGCCTGCATCAACACCGTCTGCGGCTTATCGCCAACCTGGAAAGGCACAAGGGAGAAGTGGGCGACCGGCGCCACATCGCTCATCCCGGTTTCAGACAGCGCCTTCAGTTGAGTACTGAGCGTGTTATTCAGATTGTCCAGCTCCTGGGGCAGGATCTGCGGCGCAATAATGGCAAATTCCCCGCCGCGCACGCGGGCTAGAAAGCCTTCATTCTGGAAATAGTGGCGTTGCAGCCCGCTCAGGATATCCGCAACCGCAGTCAACAGTTTGTCGGTTTTTGCCCCGCCAAGCAGCTGATTGAGCCCCATCAGATCCTGAACCCGCAGCAGCAGAAGGTGGCCAGAAGCGTTCTCTTCATCGCTCAGGCGTGATTGCAGGTGCATATCAAAAGCACGGCGGTTGTTGAGGCCAGTCAGGCTGTCGTGATAGGCCTCCTGACGCAGGGACTCCGTGCGCTGGGCCTGTTCGCTGAACAGTACCTTAAGCTGGGTCACCATCAGGTTGGTGGCCTCAACCACCCGGCGCAGCTCTGGCGTCTTCGGCAGCGCAGGCGCATTAAGAAATTCGCGGCGGCAAATCGCCATGGCCTGGCCGACAATATAGTTCAGCGGGCGCAGAAGTCGGCGCAGCAGCAGGGTCACGCCCAGAACGCACAGCAGGCTACAGCCCGTCAGCCATAAAAAGCTGGCGACCATGCTGTCCCACAGGCGCGTCAGGGCAAACATAGGATGGCTGACGACCTCGACCCTGGCGACCTGCGTCCAGCCACGGGTGACAATGGCATCGCCTTCACCAGGGCTGAGATTAACCAGCCGCACAAACCACTGCGGAACGGTGGCGTTTTGTGGAATATCGCTGCGCTCAATAATAGGTTTATTGGTTTTAATATCGACAACCCGAATACGATAGAAATAGCCGCTGTCGAAAATGGAGTTCACCATTAATTCGGTCATCGTCGGATCGTCGATATTGGTGGTCAACGACAATCCCAGGGCCGTGGCGGCATCCTGCGCATGCGCACTGAGCTGATTACGATATTGATCTCGCGAACTCTCCAGGGTAACAAAAAAGTTGCCGCAGAAAATGACGAGCGTAAATAAACAGATGCCAATCAGTAGCTGTTTATAAAGGGACATAGCCACATCCTATTCATTAATTACAAATCCTTCTGCACGCATTCGGGTGAGAAGATCCTGCCAGCGGGAGAGTCGTTTACTGTCACCAACACGTTTACTTCCGCCTGATTGCGGCAGCCACAGCCCTTCGCCGTTAAACGCATAAACCGGCAGTAAATCAGTGCGTTGCGTGGCAGGTAAAATAGCCGTTTTCAGGTTATCAAGCACCAGCGGGATGGCATCAGGCGTGGGATACCAGGTCACAACCATGTGCGCCTGATTAAGCTGGAGCGCTTTAACGTAGGTAATACGCAACTGGTTAGCGGGAACGCCCATTTCGCGCAGGGTGAAATATTTCGCCAGCGCGAAATCTTCGCAGTCCCCCGCGCCTTTACGTAAAAATTCAATCGGCGTTGCCCAATAATCCTGCTGCTTCCAGACAACAATATCATCCTTAAACGCCATTCGGGCGTTAAAGAACTGGTTCACTTTATTTAATTTATCCTGGATAGTCCCCTCGGGCGGGTTTTTAAGTAACGCCGCCCACTCATCTATCCGCTGCCTGGCCGCAGGCGTCGCCGGGCCGTACAGCCGCTCAGTACGACTGCTTATCGCATTAAAATCCCATCCGGCCCCAAGGCCTGGAGAAATAATCAGCAACACCAGCAGCCAGAATGAGATCCAGCGTCGGCTTTGGGCTGAGATAAGCGCGCGGGAAAGTCGCCGGATCATCAGTCAGCCAGTCCTGGCAAGATTGCTAACGCGTACAGTCAGTTGCATAGATTACGCTCACTGCTCGTCAGACTGGCGAAGCCAGCGTTTACGATAAGCGACATAACCGGAAAGGTAATGCTCGACGTCATCGATCCGCACCCGGTAACTATGGTGACGAATAAAGAAACTGCCGAGGATACGGGGCGGATTTTTAAAAAACATCGCCACTTCCGGCCAGAAAAATCCATTTGCCAGATAACGCGCGCGGGTCTCAAGCGCCTGATTAAACGTGGTCATATCAAAGTCAGCCAGCAAATGCTGGTGCGGCGATGCGCCAAGACGTTCAATCATCCTTGAGGCCGCCATCATGAGTTCCAGTAATGTAGGATAAGTGGTGACGCGGTTTTGTACAAAGTCGAGATGGTCACGCACGTTATCCAGTCCGAACTGGTAATAACGCTCAAGGGGGCGATAGAGCGTCAGCTCATTTATGCAGTAGCTTAGCCAGTGGTCATGCGCCTGCCAGTGATTCTGAGCGATAAAATAGTCCATCGCCCGTTCCACCATCGACAGCCAGCGCGGGTTTTTTGTCAGCCCGTAGAGACGCATCAGTGCGAACGCCGCTTCACCGTCATAATAGATAATCCGGTGCTCTGCTTTCAGTGACAGATCCCCGGCGTTAAGCACATGCACAAAGCCGCCGGTCTGCGGATCCTGCATAAAACCGATACCGTTCGCCAGTCGCGCCATCTGCCCGCTATAACGGTTATCGCCCGTCAGCTCGCTGTATTTGGCCATCGCCAGAATACACACCGCATTGCCGCCAAGCTTAATCTCATCCCCGGTATCCACCAGGAAGTCGGCGTCACTGCCGTCCGGCAGAGTAAAGGTGCGGATAAAGTGCTGACCAAGGCTTGTAAGCGCGCGTTCAATCGCCGCAAACTGTGCGGGCTGCTGCGTCACTTCCCATCCCTCAAGCAGGGCGTAAGTGGAACTGGCATGGCGCAGGGCGTTATAGGTGGGGATCGGGCGATCGAAGCAGGGGAACCAGCCATAATGATAGCGCCCGGATGACGTAACCTGGCGCGCCAGATAGTCGGTGGCTGAGGCAATCATCGGCTCAAGCGACGTCTCCTGCCAGTCGGGCAACTGGCGGTATCCGCTGTTGCGCCCGCTGGATTCAATGGGCCAGAGCTGCTCGCCGTCGCAAAACAGCGCCTGAGTGGTAAAACGCCACAGATTCTGCTCAGGTTGTTCGGGCCAGTTGACCAACGCCCCAAAGCGACGACGGGAAAAATGGGCAAGGTTGTTGGTATTGGGAGTGGCAACGCCGCAATCACCGTCATAAAGCAGCGCATTAGCGGCAATTTCCTGCTCCAGCATGGCATAGCGAAAGGCCGGGTCAAGGCTCAGGCCGAAGCGAAAATAGTTACGTTTGGTTTTCGCCAGGCGGGCCTGCAATGCATCCCAGCGCAGCGTTTCTACCTTATCAACGACATCTATCCGCAACCAGCAGGCCTCGGTTCCGCTCTTTTTTCGCCACTGCTGTAGCGCCTGAGTGCCCTGCTGCCAGGCCTTGTCGAAAGTCTCACCGCGGCCCTGCTCAATATGAGCCCGGGTCTGACCATCACAAACCGTAAAAAAAATGACCCATTTCGGGCAGACGGCGGGACCAGGCGTAAGAGTGATGGCTTCGATTGACGGGCGGGCTTGCGCAAGTAAGTGGCTGAGCGACATGTTTACTCCTGATTGCGCCTGAAAATTCCCGGTCTTAAAATCCTTTCATCATAATAACATTATGAATACTTGGTTGTGTATTCTGTATGTCTATATCTTTATCTGCCCGTGAGGCGCTGCTGTGAGTCGATGTTACGCCCTGTTTCTGCTGGTGCTGGTCGGTATTAGCGCTCACGCCGGGACGCCACTGCTGTGGAACCAGCCAGCGGTCAAAGAAAACTGCCCGTCCGGCGATGACAGCCTGTGGGTGGAGTATCCGGCAGGACAGGCCTGTATTCGCTACTTTAGCGCCGGCAACCTGAAGGCGGCGGCGCAGGCGCTGGTTATTTTCAGGGGCGATCGGACCTCACTGATTAAGCGCCCGCCGGAAACCATCCCGGCCAACACCGCAGATGACCAGCGTCGTCAGGCGCAGACTATTGCCCGCCAGAGCGGTTTGCCTACCCTTATCGTCGCCCGTCCGGGCACTTACGGCTCCAGCGGTAACCACTATCGCCGCCGCCAGCAGGAAGAGTTTCTCGCGCTTAACGCCGCCCTCGACGCCATCAAAACACGTTACGGCATTCAGCATTTTATCCTCAGCGGGCACAGCGGCGGAGCCACCGCCGCTTCGGCGCTGCTGGCCTTCGGTCGGCGTGATATTGACTGCGCGGTACTGACCTCCGGCGCCTGGGGGTTGCTGGAGCGCGCTGAACGGATACGCCAGCAGCGGGGCGAATCCCCGGCCGCCGATCTTGACGTGAACGGGCTGGCTAACCCCTGGGATCCGCTGGATCATATTGCCGGCGTGGCAAAGGATCCCCGGCGATTGATCCTGGTGATTGGCAACCCGCAGGATCGCAATACGCCCTTCTTTCTTCAGGAAAGATACGCGCAGGCATTACGCAAGCAGGGGCACCAGGTGATGCTACTCGAACGCCCTGCCGTTGCGCCGCTGTACCACGATCTCAAGGGCAACCCCGGCGTTAAAGAGATTAGCCTTTGCCCCCTGCGCGGGCGCGCACTGAATCAGTAAGGATTAGATCATGAGCCAGACATCATCCCCACCAGCGCGGGCAAGCGGGCAGCAGTCAGGCTGGACGGCCTCAGAACTCGAACGGCTACCCGGCAGCGTCTGGCACAATCGCCCGGATGACAACTGGCAGGCTTCCGATATCGCCATTTTGCATGACGACAGGGAATACGACCGCCCCTGCCTGTTTGTCGCCATCGATACCGACACCTGGCTTCAGGGTTCCGGCAATACCGGTATTTATGCAGTATGGAACGATACCCATCACTCGCTGGCGCGCCACGCCGCCCGTTACTGCGGCGCAATTGTTCAGCGTCTGATGACAAATCTTCCCCCTGATTTTCCCCAACTGGTGGTTGGCGACAGCTATCAGGCATTGCAACAGCTGGCAGCGCAGGCGCGTTCGCGTCTTAACGGCAAGCTGGTGGCGATAACCGGCACCGTCGGTAAAACCTCCACCAAAGAGATGCTGGAAGCGGTACTTACCGGCAGCCTGTCAGTGGTGAGCAGCCGTGGGAACCATAACAGCCGCACCGGAGCGGCTGTCACGCTGGCGCGAACGATATGGGATCCGCAGACAGTCGTGATGGAGGTGGCGATTTCCGCCCTGTGGATGCGTAACGGCGGCATCGGACCACAGATTAAGCCGCATATTGCGATCGTTACAGAAATCGGCATCACCCAGGTGCGCAAAAATGTCACCTCACTGCACGACGTGGCCCGGTTTAAATCGCGGATTAGCCAGGGGCTGATCCCCGGCGGCTATGCCATCTTAAACCGGGATATGGCCGAATATGCCACCGTCTGCGCAGGCGTGGAACGTAACGGCGCGCGGGTCATCAGCTACGGTTTCAGCACCAAAGCTGACGTACGTATTACCCAGCTTGTCCCGCAGGAACATGGCAGCCTGATTACCCTCTCCTTCAGGCAGCAGACGCTGCATTACCGGCTGAGGGTCGCGGGTAAAGGAGCGGCGCTGAACTCGGTGGCCGCACTTATCGCCGCCGATCTGCTGGGGGTCAGTCTTGCGCGTATTCTCTCCGGCCTCGAAGGCTATCGTGGCGATGGGCGGCATATGGGCCTCACCTCGCTGGCCCTGCCCGGCGGCGCTACGGCGACCCTGATTGATGACAGTTTCAACGCTGAATACCTGTCGATGCTTAATGCCTTTGAGGTCGCGTCACAGCGTATCCGTGAAAGCGGTGGCCGTCTTATCGCACTGCTGGGGCGGATAGTGAATCTCGGCGATCGGGCCAGCGCTATCCACAAGGCGCTGGCCGAACCCTTACTGGCTGCGGGCTGCGAGCGGGCATACCTTCACGGCGAGGAGATGACGGCGCTGCATAATGAGTTACCGGAAGCGGTGCGAGGCGGCCACTTTCTTACCGCCAGGGCTCTGGTCGATAGCGTCGCCCCGACCCTGCGCCCCGGCGACGTCGTACTGGTAAAAGGCAGCGTGCGTAACAGCGATTTTAATCAGGTCGCGAACCTGCTCAGAAGCCTTCCTGAAAGCCCTGCGCTGTTGCAAAAAGGGCAAAGAGCGCGCCTGCTTTTCAATCTCACCACTGGCGAACAGCGGGTGGCAGAGCGCACGGAAAGCCGCTTTGCGCCCCATTACCTCAGCCAGCTAATTCTGGCCTGCTGCTTTGCTGACAGGCTGCTCAGCAAAAAAATCACCCTTGAGAGTATCATTCCCGTTCGCGAAATTGCCTCCTCCATTGTGCAAAACAACCCGACCCTCGGGCTTAAGCAGGGCGACAGGCTGCCGCTAAAATCCCTTCTGCAAGGCATGTTTATCCATCATGCCTGCGACGCCGCCATTAATCTGGCCGAACAGCTGGCAGGCAACAGTACCGATGCGCTGAGGTCGCTGCGCGGCAAGGCCCGAGCCTTTGAGATGAGCAACACGCATCTGAATAACGTTTCCGGTCGCCCACGCGCCGGGCAGTACAGCACGCTGGCGGATGTGGCAAAACTGATGGGCCATTTTCACAAGCGTTATCCACATTTGCTGGCGTGGTTTAGCGAGCATGAGGCGGTTATTGGCGGGAGCGTCTACCGCAAAACCAGTAACCTGCACGCGGACGGTAGCGCATGGGGTTCTTTCTGCGCCAGCGACTGGGGATTCGTATTGCAGCGTAGCAAGGGCGATCTCTGGCTGGCGGCGGTGGCCGGTGCGGATGATGCCTTCCATCTCGACTATCTGCTTGATGAGCTGCTTACCGGAGCGGACGGCGAACAACCCGCCGCGACTGACATCCCCGCAGAACACTGGCACTCTGACTCTGCGGCCACCCTCACCCTGCTGGGCGATACCTATTTTGGCGAGTGGTACACCCGCCGACGCCAGGCGCGCGGTATCGATGACGCCCTGCAACGTTACGGCTACGACCATAGCTTTAAGGCGATCGCCCCCCTTTTGCAGGGCAGTGATTTCACCCTCGCCAACTTCGAAGCCGCCCTCAGCACCGATCTCAGCGCCAGCCTTGAGGGGCGCAAACCTTTTTGCCTGACCGGCGATCCGCAGGCCAGCGTCGCCGCACTACGTAATGCGGGCATTAACGCGGTGGCGCTGGGTAACAATCACGCCATGGATGCCGGATTGCCAGGCCTGCATCAGACGCTGGCCGCGTTTGGCGAAGGCGGAATTGCCTGCATTGGCGCGGGCTTCAATGCCCGGCAGGCGCAGGCGCCGCTGCTGCTGAACATTGGCGGGCGGCGTTATAAAATTTTCAGCGCCTACTGGTATCGCCAGTATATGGAGCAGGCATGCGCCTTTTATGCCCGCCCCCGTCGCGCGGGCGTGGCCTGCCTCAGTGGCGGACTGGCAGATGCCCTGCGCGAGGAGAAAGCCAGCGCGTCGCCCGCGACCACCATCGTCCTTGCTCACTGGGGGCTGGACTACCGCTGGACCACCGCCGGGCAGCGTGCACTGGCAAAACGACTGAGCGAAGCCGGTGCTGACCTGATTATCGGCTCCGGGTCGCATATGCCAGGCGAAACGGAACAACTGGGCGACAGCCTGGTGGTCTACAGCATCGGCAACGCGGTGTTCAACAGTAATGGCGAGTACCAGGAGCGCGGTATGCCCGCATACGGTTTTATCGTCCGTCTGTTGCTCGGAAGTTCGCATCCGGAAATCCAGTTATTGCCGATTTTTACCGACAACAGGCAAACCTTCTGGCAGCCTCGCCCGGTCACCGGGGCGGAGTTTTCCGACCTGATAACTCAACTGGCGAAACTGGGAATGTCGATCATTGCCCAGGGGCAAACCGGCAGCGGCTGGCGTGCGGTCAGTCAGCATAATCACTGTATGCTGACTCAGGCTCTGGATACGCGTTTCGGCCAGGGCTAAAAACAGCAGGTTCGGGACAGATAATCCGACAAAAATTAATCACGTTGAGTTACTAAGGTTTTACTTAAATCGGTCGTTATATATTGTCTGCAAAGCGTTTTTTCGCTGTTGTCGCCAGCAGAACAGCGACCAGATTGACGGGAATAACAGGGAACAGCTATGGCTACTTCGGGTAAAAGTCGTTCGGCAGAGCGACTGGTGGATATTCTTATCACCTTGCATCTGCACGGGGTCGTTGATCGCCAGGCGCTGATGAAGAAGTTCGATATCACTGAGCGCACGGTCTACCGGGATCTCAATACGCTGACGCCGATTGTCGAACACTGTGGTGAAGGAAAGTATCGCCTGATCGAAGGCAGCGACACTCGCTCCGGACGCAGTCTCCATCACTCTCTCGCCACCCTGCTGAATGCCGACAGTTATTTCCCGGAACGTGGCATTGATTTCTGGCAGCATCTGGATGGCAGACTGGCTGAAAAAAACATCATTATTGGTCCTGACAGTACCGAGCATTCCGTGGCCGACGATATGCGTCGTTATCTGCACATCATTGAAAAAGCGATTCAGAAGCGCAGCGTCTGCCTGCTGACCTATAAAGATAAGAGCCGCATTATTCATCCCTACCAGCTGCTGAACAAAAAGAACATCTGGGGAAGGTGCGATTTAATCGGTGGGGTTCAGTGGAGTCCTTATCTGTATTAGCCTTACCTTAGCTGAGCTGTATGAT